>DAHVRG010000248.1 GCA_027322565.1 Georgenia sp. | reverse complement strand
GTCCGCGCCGCCGCCGGGCGCCTCGCCCGCGCTGACCCGGGAGGGCAGCGCGAAGCGCACGACGGCGCCCTCCGAGCGACCGATCCAGTTGCGCTGCATCGCCTTGACCTTCTCCGGCCAGTCGATGTGGTCCAGGTCGTCCACGAGGCGGTCGGCGTAGGCGGTGATCCGCATCATCCACTGGCGCAGGTTGCGCTTGAACACGGGGAAGTTGCCGCGCTCGGAGCGGCCGTCCGCGGTGACCTCCTCGTTGGCGAGCACCGTGCCCAGGCCCGGGCACCAGTTGACCGGCGCCTCGGACAGGTAGGCCAGCCGGTGTGTGTCGAGCGCGGCGGCGCGCGCGTCGGCGTCCATCTCGGCCCACGGCACGCCGGTGGGGGTCGGCCTGCGGCCCGTGGCGAAGGCCTCCTCGAGCTCGCTGATCGGGCGGGCGGCGCCGCGGCCGCCGTCGGGCCGCTCGGCGTCCTCGTCGTACCAGGAGTTGAACAGCTGGAGGAAGATCCACTGGGTCCAGCGGACGTAGTCCGGGTCCGTCGTCGCGAAGGTGCGCCGGTCGTCGTGGGCCAGGCCCAGGCGCCGCAGCTGGCGGCGCATGTTCGCGATGTTCTCCTCGGTGGTGACCCGCGGGTGCTGGCCGGTCTGGACCGCGTACTGCTCGGCGGGCAGCCCGAAGGCGTCGTAGGCCAGCGCGTGCAGGACGTTACTGCCCTTCATCCGCTGGTAGCGGCCGATGACGTCGGTGGCGATGTAGCCCAGCGGGTGCCCGACGTGCAGCCCCTTGCCGGAGGGGTAGGGGAACATGTCGAGCACGTAGAACTTCTCGTCCGGCGCCGGTCCGGCAAGGTCACCGGCCGGGTTGGGGGCGTGGAAGGTCCCCTCCTCCTCCCACCGGTCCTGCCACCGCTGCTCGATCTCGCCGGCCAGGCGGGCGGTGTAGCGGTAGGGCGGCTCCGCCGGGACGGCCGAGGCGGACTGCGCGCTGGTGTCGGTGCTCATCGAAAGTTCCTCACAGTGGGTGCTGGTCGCTCCTGGCAGAAGAAAACCTCCCCGCAGGGAGGTGTGCCGCGCTGATGCGGCGCCGTGGGCGCCCGCTGAGGTCAGCGCGGCTGCAGAAGGAGGACCCGTCGCGACATGCGCCTACCTTACCGCAGCCCGGGCCGCCGACGAGGGGGTGATCGTCGACGTCCACGCGCCGTGCTCGGGGACGGACGAAGAGCTTGGTGCGCGGGCGGTGGCGGCGGCCTCGCCATATGCTCGAAAGCGTTCCGTCAACTGTCGTCGTGGCGCTCCTACGCGCCGCGGGAAGGAGAGATTCGATGGCAGCCAAGCCCTCGGAAAAGGTCGTCGCCAGCCTCCAGGAGAGCCTCGTCGACCTCATCGACCTGTCGCTGCAGGCGAAGCAGGCGCACTGGAACGTCTACGGCTCCCACTTCCGTTCGGTGCACCTCCAGCTCGACGAGGTCACCGACGAGGTCCGCCTCGCCTCCGACGACGTCGCCGAGCGCCTCGTCGCGATCGGCGGCGAGCCCGACGGGCGCGCCGCCACGGTGGCGAGCTCCTCCAAGGTGGACGCCCTCTCGGGTGGCCGGCTGGCCGACGACAAGGTGATCCGCCAGTTCGAGGAGCGCCTGCAGGCCACGGCCGACCGGATCAAGGGTCACCTCGACGGGATCGAGGAGGAGGACCCGCTGACCCACGACCTCCTCGTCGGGATCGCGACCGGTCTCGAGAAGCAGGCGTGGATGTTCCGCGCCTCCGCCGGGGAGGTCTGACGAGGACGAGGCGCATCGCCCTCGGTCCACCCGGAGCGCCGCCGCACCCGGCTCGCTCCGGTCCTACGGGTCGGTGCCGCGTCAGCGGCGCCGACCCGTCCGCTGTCCGAGGGCCGGCGGGGCGCCCTCAGCGGAACCGCTGTACGGCCAGCGGGGCGGCGTCGGCAAGCGCGCGCACGGTGGGGTGCTGCCCGTCCCCGGCGAGCAGGCTCCCCAGCGGCCCCGTCGCGACGAACGTCCCGTCGGTGAGGACGTGGACGTGACCGCAGGTCCGCTGCACGAGCTCCAGGTCGTGGGACACGAGGAGGACCGCGGTGTCGAGCTCGGCCATGACGGGCGCGAGCCGGCGCGTGAGGTCGGCCCGCGCCTGGGGGTCCACGGCGGTCAGGGGCTCGTCGAGCACGAGGATCTCGGGCCGGGTGGCGAGCGCGGCGGCGAGCGCCACCCGCTGCTTCTCCCCACCCGAGAGCGTGACCATCCTCCGGCCGGCGAAGGTGGGCGGGAGCCCGACGGCGTCGAGCAGGTCGTTCATCGAGGTGCCGTGCGTCCTGCCGGCCTTGCGCGCCTCCCCGAGCGCGAGCGCCAGGCTGCGCGCGACGGTCAGACGTGGGTCGGTGACCGTGAGTGCGTCCTGTGAGGTGAAGCGCACCGCGGCCTTGAACTGCTTGTTGTCCCGGCGCGGGAGGCGGTGGACGGGGCGGTCGTTGAAGGTCACGGTGCCGCGCGTGGGCCGCAGCCCGCCCTGGAGGGCACGCACGAGCGTCGTCTTTCCCGCTCCCGAGGGCCCGACGATCCCCACGGGCTCGTCCCCGGCCCTGACCTCGAGGTCGATGCCCCGGAGCACCTGCTCGCCCGGGTAGCCCGCCCAGAGGTCGTCGGCCCGTAGCACTGCCCGTGTTGCCATCTCCGTGCGCTCCTTTCGTCCTGTGCGCATGCTACGACCTCGACGTGACGGCTCGGTCGGTCGGTCAGGACTCCCGGACGACGTCGGCCGGCTCCTTGTCCGGCCGCCAGCCACGCCAGCGGGGGTGGCGCAGGCGCCCGGTGGAGGTCCACTCGGCGAACTCGACCTCGGCGACGCGCCGCGGTGTGACCCAGCGGGCGTCGCGCGCCTCGGGGCGGGGGACGTCCAGCGGAGCGGTCTTGCGTTCCTCCCGGCGCAGCTCGGCCGCCCACTGGGCGGCCTCCCGCTCGGAGAACCCGGTACCCACGCGCCCGATGTACCGCAGCTCGCCGTCCTCCGGTAGCGCGAGGAGAAGGGAGCCGACCTTTCCGGCACGGTGGCCCTGCCCGGGCCGCCACCCGACGACGACTGCCTCCTGCGTCGTCGCGTGCTTGATCTTCAGCCACGCCCGGCTGCGCCGGCCCGGCGTGTACGGGGCGTCCCGCCGCTTGGCGACGACCCCCTCGAGCTGCCACTGCCGGCTGGCGGCGATCGCGGCGTCGAGGTCGCCCTCGAAGGCGGGCGGGATGTCCACGAGCGGACAGCCGTCGGTGTCGACGACCTCCTCGAGCTCGGCCCGACGCTCGTCGTAGGTCCGGCGCAGCAGGCTGCGGCCGTCCACCTCGAGGGCGTCGAAGAGCATGAGCCGCACGGGGTCGGCGTTGGCTGCACGGCCGATGGCCCGCTTGTCGGTGAGCTGGATGCGCTGCTGGAGGAGCCCGAAGTCGGGTCGCCCGGTCGGGGTGAGGGCGACGATCTCGCCGTCGAGCACGGCCGTCCTCGCGGACACGCAGCCGGTGAGCTCGGCGAGCTCCGGGTAGCTGTCGGTGACGTCCCGTCCCGTGCGGCTGAACAGCTTCAGCTCCCCGTCGTCGATGACGACGACGGCGCGCACACCGTCCCACTTCATCTCGACCGCCCACTCGGCGCTCGGGTCGAGCCTCCGGGCGTCGCTGAGCGTCGCGAGCATCGGTGTCACGGGTTCCGGCGGGCCACCGCCGCGCCGTCGGGGAGCCCCGTCCTCTCCCCCGGCCCGTGCTGCCCTGTCCTCGGCGTCGTCCCCGTCCCCTCCGGGGTCGTCGTCGGCACCGCTCCGCGCCCTGCCGCCCCCACCGGACCGCGCCCGACGGCGGGTACTCCCGCCGTCACCGTCGTCCTTCGCCCCCATGAGGTGGATGAGCCAGTGGTTCTCCTCGCCGTCGGACCGCCCACCGGTGTGGATGAGCGCGAAGCGGCTCGTGCGCCCGGGGCCGTCCGGACCGGCGAGCCCGCCGTCGGGCTGACCGGTGAGGGTGACGATGACCTCCTTGCCCTCGCGCCACTTCTCGAAGGTGTAGGTGCCGTGGTCCCAGATGGTCATCTCGCCGGCGCCGTACTCCCCCTTCGGGATCGTCCCGGAGAAGGTGAGGTACTCCATCGGGTGGTCCTCGGTCTGGACGGCGAGGTGGTTCTTCTTCGGCGACGTCGGCACGCCCTTGGGCAGCGCCCAGCTGACGAGCACACCGTCGTGGGCGAGCCGGAGGTCCCAGTGCAGCCGCGTGGCGTGGTGCTCCTGGATGACGAAGGTCAGTGTGCCGTCGTCAGGCGCGACCTGCGACGGCACGGGCTCCGGCGTCCGGCTCGCGTCCCGCTTCGCCCGGTACACCTCGAGCCGGTCCCGCCTGGGCTGACCTCCGGCCTGGTCGGCGGCCTCGGCGAGCTCGGCCATCGGGTCGCCGCGGCGCTCGACGATCTCGCGCACCTCGACGAAGTCGAGGTGCCGGAGGTCGGGGTCGGTGAGCTCCTCCCACGTCCGCGGTGCGGCCACCATCGGATGCTCCCGGCCGCGCAGCGAGTAGGGCGCGATCGTCGTCTTGTTCTGGTTGTTCTGCGACCAGTCGACGAGCACCTTCCCGCGCCGCAGCTCCTTCTTCATGTTGGAGACGACGAGGTCGGGGTGGTCGGCCTCCAGGCTGCGCGCGAGCTCGTGGGCGACCTCGCTCACCTGCTCGGAGGTGGCGACACCACGGAGCGGGGCGTAGAGGTGGATCCCCTTGGAGCCGCTCGTCACGGGCACGGGCTCCAGGCCCATTCCCCGGAGGATGTCGCGGGCCAGCAGCGCCACCTCGACACACTCCTCCAGCCCGGCCCCCTGGCCGGGGTCGAGGTCGAGCACGAGTCGGTCGGGGTTGCGCCGCTTGCCGTCGCTGCCCACGCGCCACTGCGGCACGTGCACCTCCAGCGCCGCGACCTGGGCGAACCAGGCGAGCGTGGCCGCCTCGTTGACGATCGGGTAGGTGTTGACGTGGTCGCTGTGCTCGATGTCGACCCGCTCGACCCAGTCCGGAGCGCCGGCGCCGAGGTTCTTCTGGAAGAACACCTCACCGGGCTCGTCGGCGGTACCCACCCCGTTCGGCCAGCGCTTGCGGGTGGCGGGCCGTCCGGCGCAGTGCGGGAGCATGACGGGCGCAACCGTCGCGTAGTACTCCAGGACGTCCGCCTTCGTCGTCCCGGTGGCGGGGTAGAGCACCCGGCCCAGGTTCGTCAGACGCAGCCGGTGGCCGTCGACCTGGACCACGGTGGGTGCGCTGTCCTTCGCCATGGCGCCATGCTGCCTGCCCGGCCGACGTGCCGCCACGTGGTCCTCACACGGGGAGGTCGGTGAGCCGCAGCACGGCGAGCGCCCCGGCGACGAGCCCGAGGACGAGCGGGACGACGAACGGCTCCCGGCGCCGGATGTGGATCGCCGTGGCGATGATCATCATGAGGCCGAGCGCCCCTGCGGCGACCGGCACGAGCTCGACCCGGTGTTCGAGCACCGGCGGCAGGACGAGCCCGAGCGCACCGGCGAGCTCGAGCAGGCCGATCCCCTTGAGCACCGCCGGGTGGATGTCCTGGACGTAGGTCATGCCGCCCTCGTACAGAGACTGCCGCGACTTGACGAGCTTGGAGGCCCCGGACCCGAGGAAGACGACCGCCAGCAGCCCGGTGACCACCCACAGCCAGATCTCCACTCCCGCTCCTTCCCGCACCTGTGCGTCCGCGCGTCGCTGCGCCGGCTCCACCGTAGGGCGCGGGAGTCCTCTTTGGGGCCGCTTTGCCGCAGGTCTGTGCCTATTCCACTGGCGCGAGTACGGTACGGGCACTTGACTGGTCCGGGGGCCGCAGGGCCGACACGACGGTCGACCCTGCCCGGGAGGAGGCAGTATGCGCGCGATCTGGAAGGGCTCGATCACCTTCGGGTTGGTCAACGTGCCCATCTCCGTCTACAGCGCGACCGAGAACCACGACCTGCGGCTGCACCAGGTGCACAGCACCGACGGCGGCCGGATCCGCTACCAGCGACGCTGCGAGGTGTGCGGGGAGGTCGTCGAGTGGGGCGACATCGCCAAGGCGTATGCCGACGGCGAGCGCACCGTCGTCCTCACCGACGACGAGCTCGCCGACCTGCCGACCGAGCGATCCCGGGAGATCGAGATCCTCCAGTTCGTGCCGAGCGAGCAGGTCGACCCGATCATGATGTCGAAGAGCTACTACCTCGCCCCGGCCTCGACCTCGGCCAAGTCCTACGCGCTGCTGCGCCGGACGCTGGAGGAGACCGACCGGACGGCGATCGTGTCCTTCACCCTGCGCCAGCGCACCCAGCTCGGGGCGCTCCGGGTCCGCGACGACGTCATGGTCCTCCAGACCCTGCTGTGGGAGGACGAGGTGCGCGAGCCGGACTTCGCCGGCATCGACAAGGATGTCCGGATCAGCGCCAAGGAGCTGGAGATGGCCTCGGCGCTGGTCGAGAACTTCTCCGGGGACTTCCAGCCGGAGGAGTTCGTCGACGAGTACCAGGAGCAGCTGCGTACGCTCGTCGAGGCGAAGCTCGAGCAGGGTGAGGCGGTCGACACCGAGGAGACCTTCGGCGAGCGGGAGGAGGGCGAGGAGGCCGAGGTGCTCGACCTCATGGAGGCCCTGCGCCGTTCCGTCTCCGCCGCCAAGGAGAAGAAGTCCGGTGGGGCGAAGGCGGCGAGCGGCGGGTCGTCGTCGGGTTCGTCGTCCTCGAGCTCCTCGGGTGCCTCGTCGTCCCGCTCGTCGTCGCGGGCGAGGTCGGACGGTGGCTCGTCGTCGCGGGCGTCGTCCTCGGGCGGCTCGAAGTCGAAGTCCACGAAGACGACGAAGTCCGGGGAGAAGTCCGCGTCCACGAAGAAGAGCGGCAGCTCGACGAGGAAGAAGGCGGCGAGCAAGAAGACCGCCTGACCGTCTCCCGGTGGCGGGTGCGGGTGCCGGGAATGCCCCGCGGTGCCTGCGGGTTGCCCCGGTATGACTTCATCGATCCATGTCGACGTCTGGTCCGACATCGCGTGCCCGTGGTGCTTCATCGGCAAGCGCAAGTTCGAGGCCGGGCTCGCCGCCTTCGACGGCGCCGACGACGTCACCGTCACCTACCACTCCTTCGAGCTCGCACCCGACACCCCGGTGGACTTCGAGGGCAGCGAGGCCGACTTCCTCTCCGCCCACAAGGGCATGCCGAAGGAGCAGGTCGAGCAGATGCTGCGGCAGGTCACGACGATCGCCGCCGACGTCGGGCTGCGGTACGACTTCGACGCGGTGCGGCACACCAAGACCCTGCTCGCCCACCAGGCGCTGCACTTCGCCAAGGCGCAGGGCAAGCAGCTCGAGCTGGTCGAGCGGCTCTTCGCCGCCTACTTCGAGGAGGGACGGCACGTCGGCCGCGTCGACGAGCTCGTCGCGCTCGGGGCCGAGGTCGGCCTCGACGCCGACGCGCTGCGTACCGCCCTGGAGGAGGGCAGCTACGCCGACGCCGTCACCGCGGACATCGCCCAGGCCCGCGCGTACGGCATCCAGGGCGTGCCGTTCTACGTCATCGGTGGCAAGTACGGGGTCTCGGGGGCGCAGCGGCCCGAGGTCTTCACCCAGGCGCTGCAGCAGGTGCGTTCCGAGGCGGTGTCCCGGTGAGCGAGCTCCCCTTCGCACCGCCGGCACCGCCGGCCGGTCTGCAGCCGCTCGGGGACGACGCCGGTGCCGGCATGTGCGTCGACGGTGTGTGCCTCGTCCCCTCCGGCGGCGCACCGGCCGGGGCGAGCGGGTCGGCGCCCGACTCGCCGCCTCGTCCGACGGCGGAGGGAACCGCCTCGACCGCGCACGGC
>DAHVRG010000236.1 GCA_027322565.1 Georgenia sp. | reverse complement strand
CGCCCTTCCACCTCCTGCCCGACGTCGTACGCGAGGTCGGGCGGCACACGGAGGTCGCGGTGGACACCGGAATCATGAGCGGCGCGGACATCGTGGCCTGCATCGCGCTCGGTGCGCGGTTCACCCTGGTCGGCCGGGCCTACCTCTACGGGCTCATGGCGGGCGGACGTGCCGGCGTGGACCGCGCCATCGAGATCCTCGCCGGTCAGGTCGTCCGGACGATGCGGCTGCTCCAGGTCCGCACCCTGGAGGAGCTCGGCCCCGAGCACGTCACCCAGCTCCAGCGTCTCGTTCCGCGCGGCCGCACCCCCTGAGCCGTAGGGTGTGCGCGTGACACGTCGCCGCGTGACCGTGCTCCAGCACGACACGGTGGCGCCGCTCGACCGCTTCGCCGGCTGGCTCGACGGCGTGGACATCCACCTCGTGCGGCCCTTCGCGGGGGAGCCCGTGCCGGCGTCGCCGGGGGAGGGGCTGCTGGTCCTCGGGGGCCGGATGAACGCCTACGACGACGAGCGCGCCCCCTGGCTCCCGAGCACCCGCGCCCTCATCGCCGAGACCGTCGCCCGCGAGGTCCCCGTGCTCGGCATCTGCCTGGGACACCAGCTCCTCGCCGCCGCGACCGGCGGGGAGGTCACCGTGGCGGCCCCGGCGGGGCGGGAGGCGGGGCTCGTCGAGCTGAGCTGGCGGCCCGAGGCGGCCACCGACCCGGTCCTCGGCCCGGCCGCCGCCGGCGCTGCACGGGCGTTCCAGTACGCGATGCACGACGACGCCGTCACGCGCCTGCCGCCCGGTGGCGTCCCCCTCGCCGCCTCCGCGCGGTACCCGGTGGAGGCCATGCGGGTGGGCTCCGCCGTCGGGGTCCAGTTCCATCCCGAGGCGTCACCGGCGCGGTTGGGCCGCTATGCCGAGCGGAAGGGCATCGTCGACGCGCCGGCGGTGAGGGCGGCGGTGTCCGGCAGGTTCGACGACGACGTCGCTCGGGTGGGGCGGGCGATCGCCCGTGCCTTCGCCGCGGCGGTCCGTGCGCGGCGACCGCACCGGTAGGGCAGGGCGGGCCGCCCGACCCGCCGGGTCAGGCCGGCTCGCGTGCGGGCGTCTCGGCGACGGACGTCTGGCTGACGGACGTCGCCGCGCGGCCGGTCGCGGTGCGCTCGAAGTGCTCGCCCCACGCGTCCATCGCGGCGACGACCGGGGCCAGGCTGTGGCCGAGGTCGGTGAGCGCGTAGACCACCTTCGGTGGGACCTGCGGGTGGACGGTGCGGCCGACGACGCCGTCCTCCTCGAGCTCGCGCAGCTGGCGGGTGAGCGTCTTGCGGTTGGCGAGGGGCACGAGCCGGCACAGCTCCCCGAAGCGGCGCGGCCCCGCCCCGAGGTGCTTGACGAGCGTGAGCTTCCACGTGCCGCCGAGGACCGAGACGGCCACCTCGACCGGGCAGACCTCCATCGCACGCCGCACCGGGAGCCGCAAGGTGCCCACCTCCGCTCATAGGGACACAAATGTCCGTACTTCCCAGTGTGTCTCACAGCGCCCACACTGGCCAGATGGATGCGACGCGTACTGTCCTGTGGGTCAGCGCCCACCCCGAGCCCGCCTCCCTCACCGGCAGCCTGCGCCGCGACGGCATCGCCGTCCTGCGTGCGGCCGGTCACGAGGTCGTCGAGTCCGACCTCTACGCCATGGGCTGGGACCCGGTGGTGCGACGGAGCAACCTCGACCGGCGCCCGGTCCCGGGGCGGCTCGAGGTGACCCGCCACGGACGACGCGCGCAGCTCGACGGCACCCTCCCCGCCGACGTCGCCGAGGAGCAGGCGAAGCTGCGCCGCGCGGACGCCGTCGTCGTCCAGTTCCCACTGTGGTGGTACGGGCTCCCCGCCATCCTCAAGGGCTGGTTCGACCGGGTCTTCATCAGCGGGTTCGCCTTCGGCACGGACCCGGTGACCGGTCGACGGCTGCGCTACGAGCAGGGGCCCTTCCGCGGCACGCGCGCGCTCGCGGTGCTCACGCTGTGGGGGACCGGGAGGCCGCGATCGGGCCGCGCGGGAAGAGCGGCGAGCTCACCGAGCTGCTCTTCGGGCTGCTCCACGGCACCTTCGCCTACACCGGCATGGAGGTGCTGCGGCCGTGGGCGCTGCCGAGCGCGGACTTCACCGACGACACCCGGTATGCCGTGGCCCGCGCGTCCCTCGCGGCACGGCTGGAGGGGCTCTTCGAGGACGAGACGATCCCCTACCGGGAGCAGTTCACCGGCGACTACACCGACGAGTGGGAGCTGCAGCCGCACGTCGTGCCGGGCGAGACGGGGCTGTCGGTCCACGTCCGGCGTTGACGGCCGCGGCTCAGTACCCCCGGTCGACGGTGACGGCGAGCGGAGGCCTGCGGCCCGAGGTGAACGCCTCGTACGCCTCGACGATCGCGGCGACGACGTCCTCGCGCTCGGTCGGCCCCGAGACGTGCGGGGTGACGGTGACGGCCGGGTGCGTCCACCGCCAGTCCGTGGCGGGCAGCGGCTCGGTCTCGAAGACGTCCAGTACGGCGTGGCGGACGCGGCCGCTGTCCAGCGCGGCGCGCAGGTCGTCCGGGTCCGTGGTCGCGCCGCGCCCGACGTTGACGACGACGGCGCCGTCGAGCCGGTCGAGCAGCTCGGCGTCGACGAGGCCGCGGGTCGCGGCGGTGAGGGGGAGGGCGTTGACGAGGGCGTCGCACGCAGTGAGATGGGGGCCGGCGTCGGCCAGGGCGACGACGTCGTCGAAGTCGCCCGCCTCGCCGCCGTGCGTGTTGACGCCGACGGCCCGGTAGCCGGCCCCGCGCAGGACGCGGGCGACACCCGCTCCGATGTGGCCCGTGCCGAGGACGACGACGCTGCGTGCCGCCACCCGCGCGGACGGGAGGGGCTGCCACTCGGCGCGCGACTGCAGGGCGGCGTACTCGCGCAGGTGCCACGCCTCGGCGAGGAGGTGGGCGAGGACGTAGGTGCCGATCGCGTGCGGCATGCTCCCCACCGTGCGGGTCAGCACGACGTCCTGGCCGGCGAGCTCCTCGACGACCCGGTCGACCCCGGCCATCGGCAGGTGCACCCAGCGGATGCTCGAGTCGGCGAGGTTCGGGGGCACCGTGAACCCGGTGTAGCCGTCCGCCCACGCGGCGTCCTCGGGCGAGAGCGGACCGTGCTTCACGGTCCGCGTGTCCAGCTCGGGCAGGGCGTCGGCGAGGTCGGCGGCGAGGTCGGCCGCGTCACGGCCGGCGAGCAGCATCCGACGCGGGGTGAACGCGGAGGGCATGGCTCGCACGCTAACAAACCCGGCCGGTCGGGCCGGCGCCGGGTAATGCGCTCGGTGCCAGGGACAGACCGACCTAGCCTGGCGCTGTGATCGCAGTCGTCGCCGAGCGTCCCGGCCCGCCCGAGGTCCTCCGTCCCGTCGAGCTGCCCGACCCGGATCCCGGCCCGGGTGAGGTGCGGGTGGCCGTCGAGGTCGCGGCGGTGACCTTCGTCGAGACCCTCGTGCGCGCCGGCAGCCCGGTCGGCCGCCAGGTCGAGCTCCCCGCCGTCCTCGGCAACGGCGTCGGCGGCCGCGTCGACCGGGTCGGTGCCGCGGTCGACCCCGCCTGGCTCGGCGCCCGGGTGGTCACGACGACGGGCGGCACCGGTGGGTACGCCACCCTGGCGATCGCCCGCGCCGAGGA
>DAHVRG010000179.1 GCA_027322565.1 Georgenia sp. | reverse complement strand
CCTCCCACCAGCTCGACCTCGTCGAGCGGCTCTGCGACCGCGTCGGGATCATCCGGGCCGGCCGGATGGTCGCGCTCGGCTCCCAGGAGGAGCTGCGTCGGACGCAGAACCCGCGCTGGCGCGCCGTCGTCGCGGGTGCCGCCCCCGGGTGGGCCCGTCAGGTGCCGGGGGCCCGCGTCGTGGGCGACGACGGACGCGAGGTGGTCGTCGAGCTCACCGGGCACGACGCCGGGGAGGAGCAGCCGTTCCTCCGCGCCGCCACCGCCGCCGGACAGCTGCGCGAGTTCGGCCCGGTGGTCTCCAGCCTCACCGACCTCTTCCGGGACGTCGTGAGCGAGAACGACGAGAAGGACGCAGCATGAGCAACGACGGTCCCCCGCGGACGGGCCGCACCGGCACCTTCGCCGCCATCGGCATGGTCGCCCGGCGGGAGGTCAAGGCCCGCTTCTTCACCAAGTCGAACCTCATCTCCCTCGGGATACTGCTCGTCGTCATCGTCGCCGGCATCGTCGTCCTCGACTACTTCGTCAACCGCGACGACGAGGACGCCGCGGACTACACCGTCGCGGTCGACGGCTCGGTGAGCGTCCTCGAGCCCCAGCTCACCGCCGCCGGGGACGCCCTGGGGACGACGATCGACGTCGAGGAGCTCGGCCGGGCGGACGCCGAGCCGCGGCTCGGCGACGACCTCGACGCCTACCTCAGCGGCGACCCGACGCAGCCGGAGATGCTCGTGGACGTGGGGCCCGACCAGCAGCTGCTCGGGCTCGTGACCAGCGCCGTCCAGGCGCACGCGCTGGCCCTCGAGGTCAGCGAGCTCGGCGGCGACCCGCAGGCCGTCGGCGCGGCCCTGGCCTCCGCCGTCCCGCAGGTGGCGACGGTGGCGGCCGAGGAGGGCGAGGAGGACGAGGCCGAGCAGTTCGGCCCGGAGTACCTCGTGTCGATCCTCGCGATCTCGCTGCTCCTCTTCGCGCTCATCAGCACCGGGTCGATCATCGCGATGGGAGTCGTCGAGGAGAAGACCTCCCGGGTCGTGGAGATCCTCCTCGCGACCATCCGGCCCGCGCAGCTCCTCGCCGGCAAGATCCTCGGGATCGGCATCGTCGGGCTGGCCCAGGTGGTCATCCTCGGTGGCGCGGCCGGCGGCACGATGGCGGCCACCGGGCTGCTCTCCGGCTTCGAGATCGACCTGGGCTGGACGATGCTCCTCACCCTCGTGTGGTTCCTCCTCGGCTTCGCGGTCTTCGCGCTGCTCTTCGGCGGGTTCGCCGCGCTCGTCTCACGCCAGGAGGAGATCGGCGCCGTCACCACGCCCCTCATGTTCCTCATGTTCATCCCGTACTACCTGGCGATGTTCATGGTCTCGGCCGACCCGGACACGACCGTCGTGCGGGTGCTCTCGCAGATCCCGTTCTTCTCCCCGTTCATGATGCCGGTGCGCAGCGTGTACGGCGGCGTGGAGGCGTGGGAGATGGCGCTCGCCGTCGTCGTCGCGCTCGCCACGATCCCGCTCCTCGTCTGGGTCGCCGGGCGGGTCTACCGGCGCGGCGTGCTCCACACCGGCGGGCGGATGAAGCTCTCCGAGGCGCTGCGCGGCTGACGGGGTCCCCGCAGGCCGAGCGTCCGCACGTGCGGCGGGGTCACCCGCCGAATTATCTCGACGTCGAGTAATCTCGGAGGATGGTGTCACTGAGCGGCGCCCTCGAGGACCAGGACGAGGTCGACCGGATCGTCGCGGCCTGGGAGCGGGAGCGCCCGGACCTCGACCCGCGGCCGCTGCACGTCTTCTCCCGCGTCTCCCGGCTCTCCCGGCGGCTCGACCTCGCCCGGCGCCGGGCGTTCATCGACCACGAGCTCGAGGGCTGGGAGTTCGACGTGCTGTCCGCGCTGCGCCGCGCCGGGGAGCCGTACCAGCTCACCGCCGGGCGCCTGCTCAACGAGACGCTCGTGTCGTCGGGGACGATGACCCACCGGATCGACCGGATGGTCGCCCACGGCCTCGTCGTGCGGGCGGTCGGGGCCACCGACCGTCGCGTCGTCCTCGTCCGGCTCACCGCGCTGGGCAAGGCGAAGGTCGACGCCGCGATGGCCGACCTCCTGGAGTCCGAGCATCAGCTGCTCGCCGAGCTCACGGCGGAGGAGGCCGAGCAGCTCAGCAGCCTCCTGCGTCGCCTGCTGCTCCCGCTCGACCGCTGAGCCGCCCCGGCGGGCTACGGCGTGATGTTGTGGTTCGCGCGGAAGACGTTCTCCGGGTCGTAGCGCCGCTTGACCTCGCGCAGCCGTTCGAGGACCTCGCCCGGGTAGGCGGCGGCGACGTCGTCCGGCGTCGCCGTGGACATGAAGTTGACGTACCCGGCGGCGCCGAGGTCGAGGCCGGCGGCCGTGCGCTCGACCCACGCGGACGCGGCGGGGACCGCCGCCTCCGGGGTGATCGCGCCGACCGAGACCATGACGGCCCGGTCGCGGTGCACGAAGGCGGTGGCGTCGGGGGCGGTCCGGACGACCGCCCCGCCGAGCGGGCGCAGGCTGACCACCGCCATCGGCGCGGCCACCGTGCCGAGGGACCCGAGCGCCGTCGCGGACCAGGCCTCGTCCACGTCGTCGACGAAGCCGGTGCGCATGACCGGGTGGAGGACCATCCCGGTCCCGGGCGGCCCCTGGAGCAGCTCCGGGTACGGGCGCGGGGCGACGTCGTCGAACAGCGGCTCGCCGAGCGCGCGGAGCGGGGCGAGCGCCGCCTCGGCCTCCTCCTCCGGGCCGGACCAGCACGGCGCGACCATGAGCACCGGCCGGCCGTGGACCGCCTCGGGGAGCATCGGCATGGGCGGGGCGACGAGCACGTTGACCAGGGCACTGAGCCCGTCGGGTGCCGCGAGGACCGCCTCCACGGCGCCGGTGACCGCCGCGGGGGTCGGCTCGAGGATGAGCAGGCCTCCGGTCACCACCGGGGTGGGGCGGAGCCGGAAGGTCAGGGAGGTGACGACACCGAAGTTTCCTCCTCCGCCGCGCAGCGCCCAGAAGAGGTCGGGCGCGTGCCGCTCGTCGGTGGTGACGACGCGGCCGTCGGCGAGGACGACCTCGGCACCGAGGAGGTTGTCCACCGTGAGCCCGTCGCGGCGGCTGAGGAAGCCGCTGCCGCCGCCGAGGGTGAGGCCGGCGATCCCGACGGTGGGGGTGTCGCCGAACCCGGTGGCCAGCCCGTACTCCGCGGCCGCGGCCGTGTACGCGCCGGCCGTCGCGCCGCCCTCGGCCAGCCCGATGCGCCGCTCGGGGGCGATCGTGACGGCGTCCATCCGGCGCAGGTCCACGACGAGGGCGTCGGCGGCAAGGCCGTGGCGGGCGTAGCTGTGTCCGCCCGCGCGGACGGCGACGGGCAGGCCGTGGTCGCGCGCGGCGCGGACGACGGCGGAGACCTCCGCCGTCGTCATGACCTGGGCGACGGCGGCCGGTGTCCGGTCGAAGGCGCCGAACTCGACCTGGGCCGCCTCCCTGAACCCCGGTGAGCCGGGCCGCAGGAGGCGGTCGCCGAGCAGGTGCTCCAGGCGGGTGAGCGTGGCGGTCATGGTGGGCCTCGCTTCGCAGCAGGGTGCGTGACCCCTCCACGGTAGGCACCTGCCCCTCCGCTGCCCACCCGTTTTTCCCGGCCCGCCGGCGCCGGCGCCCCGGGGCGTCGGTCCTGCGCTACCCGACCTGCTCCGAGAGCTCCAGCCAGCGCTCCTCGAGGTCGGCGACCTGCTCCTCCAGCGCGCGCAGCTCCTCGGTGAGCGCGGACAGCCCCTCGTAGTCGCTCGGGTCGTGGCCGGCCATCCGCTCATGGATGTCGGCCACCTGGGCGGTGAGCCGGTCGAGCCGGCGCTCGGTGGCGGCGAGCTCCTTGCGGGCGGCGTGCACCTCGGCACCGCGGGGCTGCTCGCGCGGTTCCTCCGGCGCGGGTTCGCTCGCCGCGGCCAGCCGTCGGTGCCGCAGCGCGAGGTACTCGTCGATCCCGCCGGGGACGTGTCGCAGCCGCCCGTCGATGACCGCGTACTGCTGGTCGGTGACCCGCTCGAGGAGGTACCGGTCGTGGGACACGACGATGAGCGTCCCGGGCCACGAGTCGAGCAGGTCCTCCATGGCGGCGAGCATGTCGGTGTCGACGTCGTTGGTGGGCTCGTCGAGGATGAGGACGTTGGGCTCGGCGAGCAGGATGAGGAGGAGCTGGAGGCGGCGCTTCTGGCCCCCGGACAGCTCCCCCACCCGCGCGGAGAGGTGCGCACGGGAGAAGCCGAGCCGCTCGAGGAGCTGGGCGGGGGTGAGCTCCTTGCCGTCGACGACGTAGCTCGCCCGGGTACGGGCGAGCACGTCGCGGACACGGTCGCCGGCGATGTCGGCGAGCTGGCTGAACTGCTGGTCGAGCATGGCGACCCGCACGGTCTTGCCATGCTTGACCCGCCCCGCGTCGGGTCGCAGCGTGCCGGCCACCAGGGCGAGGAGGGTGGACTTCCCGGCCCCG
>DAHVRG010000178.1 GCA_027322565.1 Georgenia sp. | reverse complement strand
ATCTCCAACCAGGACGAGCTGTGCTGCGTCCCGCAGACGGCGACCGGGCTGCTTGCCCTGGCCCACGTCGTCAAGCCGGACGGGGAGCCGGCCCGGGTGGAGTCGATGGAGTGGACGGCGGTCACCGTCGACCGGGTGGGTGCGCAGCGGCTGCACGTGCTCTCCGACCTCGTGGCGGGGGCCCGGCCCGAGGGGCTGACGCTCACCGAGCAGCAGATCGCGGCCCGCTACCAGCAGGTGCTCGACGTCGTCGGCGAGGCAGCGACGGAACGCACCGAGCCGCCGGAGCCGACCGGCCCGCCCGCGAAGGTCATCCCCCGCACAACCCGCTGACCCCCTCCCCGCCGCCAGCCCCCTCTTCGCCGCCAGCCCACTGCCCGGCGAGAGCTGAGTTGCCGGCGAGAGCTCACTTCCCGACGACAGGCCACTTCCCGCCGACAGCTCACCTGCCGACAGTCCGGGCGCATCGATGCTCCGGACGGTGAGCCTCCGCTACACGCGGCGGGCCACGATGAGGCCGTCCCACCCCTTGACACCGACCGTCTGCAGCGCCGTCGCCTCGAGGTCTGCGTCGGCACCGATCGTCGCGGTCACGGCGCGGACTCCCTCGACGCGGGGGTCGCCGGTGTCGGGCGCGACCACAGCGCCGTCGCGCACGACGTTGTCGATGACGATGACGGCACCCGGCCGGGTGAGCCTGAGCGCGGCGTCGAGATAGAGCGGGTTGCTCGGTTTGTCCGCGTCGATGAACACGAGGTCGAACGGTTCGGTGCCGGCGTCGATGAGCCCTTGCGCCGACGTCGCGGCCTGCCCGACGATCAGGTCCACCCGGTCGAGCACCTCGGCGTGCGCGAGGTTCGCCCGGGCGACGGCAGCGTTCGACTCCTCCAGCTCCAGCGTGACGACCTTGCCGGCCGGTCCTACCGCGCGCGCGAACCAGATGGTGGAGTATCCGGCCAGCGTCCCGAACTCCAGCACCCGCCGTGCGCCTGCGATCTTCGTCAGGAGGCCGAGGAGCGCCCCCTGGTTGGCGGCGACCTCCGCGTCGGGCATGGTCGTCCGCGCACTCGACTCACGAGCCGCGGCGAGCGCGGCGTCCTCGCTCACCAGCGCCTCGGTGAAGTAGGCGTCGACCTCACGCCATGCGGCCGCCGACTCGTACCTGTGGGACATCGTCGTTCCGTGCCTGTGTTCGCCCGTCATGAGGCGAGTCAACCAGAGACGTCCTGCCGGTGGACGAGTTCGTCCGTCGGGCGCTCGACGACGTCGGGCCGTCAGGAGGTGAGCTGTCGACGGGAACTGGGCGCTCGCCGGGAGATGAGCTCTCGGTAGGACGTGGGCTGTCGGCGGGACGTGGGCTGTCGCCGGGGAGTGGGCCTCAGCGGCCGGTGAGGTTCCAGGCGTCGTCCTCGGAGGGGGCGTCGTCGTAGTAGTCCTCGGCGACCTCGGCGTCCCCGGCGGGCAGCACCGTCGTCTCGTCCACCTCCGCGGCGACGTCGTAGGGGACGTCGCCACCGCTCGACGGCGGGTCCTCGCCGCGGAGCATCGCCAGCGTGGCGGGCAGGTGGTCGGGTTGGACGAGGACGTCACGGGCCTTGGAGCCCTCCGACGGACCGACGATCTCGCGGGACTCGAGCAGGTCCATGAGCCGCCCCGCCTTGGCGAAGCCGACGCGCAGCTTGCGCTGGAGCATCGACGTCGAGCCGAACTGGGAGGTGATGACGAGCTCGGCGGCCTGGAGCAGGAGGTCGAGGTCGTCCCCGATGTCCTCGTCGACCTGCTTCTTCGCCGCGGGCGCGATGACGTCCTCGCGGTAGGTGGGCTGGAGCTGGGCCTTGACGTGGTCGACGACGGCGTGGATCTCGGACTCGGTGACCCAGGCGCCCTGGACGCGCATCGGCTTGGGTGCCCCCATCGGCAGGAACAGCGCGTCACCCTGGCCGATGAGCTTCTCCGCACCCGGCTGGTCGAGGACGACCCGCGAGTCGGCGAGCGACGACGTCGCGAAGGCCAGCCGGGAGGGGACGTTGGCCTTGATGAGCCCGGTGACGACGTCGACGCTGGGCCGCTGCGTGGCGAGCACGAGGTGGATGCCGGCGGCCCGGGCGAGCTGGGTGATGCGCTGGACGGAGGCCTCGACGTCGCGGGGGGCCACCATCATGAGGTCGGCCAGCTCGTCGACGACGACGAGGAGGTAGGGGTAGGTGGAGATCTTCCGCTCGCTGCCCGGCAGCGGCTTGACCTTCCCGGACCGGACCCCGGCGTTGAAGTCGTCGATGTGCTTGTACCCGTAGGCGGCGAGGTCGTCGTAACGGGCGTCCATCTCCCGCACCACCCAGTCCAGCGCCTCGGCCGCCTTCTTCGGGTTGGTGATGATCGGCGTGATGAGGTGCGGGATGCCCTCGTAGATCGTCAGCTCCACCCGCTTGGGGTCGATGAGCACCATGCGCACCTCCTCCGGGGTGGCGCGCATCATGATCGAGGTGATCATCGAGTTGACGAAGCTCGACTTGCCCGCACCGGTGGCGCCGGCGACGAGCAGGTGCGGCATCTTCGCCAGGTTGGCGACGACGTAGCCCCCCTCGACGTCCTTGCCCACACCGATGACGAGCGGGTGCTCGCTGCGGCGGGCCGCCGAGGAGCGCAGCACGTCGCCGAGGGCGACGGTCTCGCGGTCGGCGTTCGGGATCTCGATCCCGATCGCGGACTTGCCGGGGATCGGGGAGAGGATGCGGACGTCGGCGCTGGCGACGGCGTAGGCGATGTTCTTGCTCAGCGCCGTCACCCGCTCGACCTTGGTGCCTGCCCCGAGCTCGACCTCGTAGCGGGTGACCGTGGGACCGCGGGAGAAGCCGGTGACCTTGGCGTTGATCTCGAACTGCTCGAGGACGTTGGACAGGGCCTCGACCACGCGGTCGTTGGCGGCGGACCTCACCTTGTGGGGCGCGCCCTTGACGAGGACGTCGTCGGCCGGGAGCTGGTAGACGATGTCCGGGCTGAGCTCGAGCTGCTCGGCGCGGGCCGGTAGCGGCTCGGTGGGCGGGGCGGAGAGCTCCTCCTCCGCCACCGGGGTCTCCGGCTCGGGCTGCGGTGCGGCGGCCTTGGGCCGGCGCCCGGTCCGGCCCTTGCCCTTCCCGGCCAGGACGGCGGTCGCCTCCGGGTCGGGCTCGGTCTCCGCCGCGCGCGCGTAGGCCTCGTCGGCGTGGTACTCCCCCGGGGTGACCGCCGGGGCCTTCTTCGCCCGACGGCGCGGCTTCGGCGGCCGTGCGGCAGCGACGTCGTCGTCCCCCTCACGGGGGGCGTCGCCGCTCCCGGGACGCCGGGCGAGCGCACCGAGCTTGCGCGGGATGGCCGCCACCGGCGTCGCGGTGACGATGAGGACGGAGAAGAAGGCGAGGAGCGCGAGGACGGGGATGGCCACCCACTCGCTGAGCAGGACGGTCAGCGGCGTGCCGAGGAGCCAGCCGACGAGACCGCCGGCGTCCTGGACGGCGGCGAAGTCCTCCCGCGGGCTCGGGACGCCGCGGGCGACGTGGATGATGCCGGTGACGGCGACGACGCCCACGGCGATGCCGATGGTCACGCGCCCGTTGTCCTGGGTCCGCTCGGGGTGGCGCATGAGCCGGACGGCGAGGACGACGAGGACGAGCGGGAGCAGGACGCCGAGCAGACCCACGCTGCCGGCGGCGACGGCGTGGATCACCGTGCCCGCCGCCCCGGAGAGGCCGAACCACTCACGCGCGGCGACGACGATCGCCAGCGCGAGCAGGAGCAGGGCCACCCCGTCCTTGCGCAGCGCGGGGTCCAGCCCGCGGGCACCACTTCCCATCCGACGCAGGGTCCCTCCGATGACGTGGGCGATCCCCAACCACAGCCCGCGCACCATCCGCACCGGCCACGCGGGACGCGGCCTGCTCGGGGCGCGACTCGACCGTCCACCGGCGCGGGTGGCCGAGCTCCTGCTCGGCCGGCTCGACCGGGCGGACCGTGCGGGGGAAGTCGTACGGGTCGCCATGTGAGTCCTCCAAGCGGTGCGCCACAGACGCACCAGCGAGACCACTGAACCACACATGGCCCGGCCGGCGCCCGGCGGACACGCGCGGGAGGGCGGTTTGCGGGGCCGCTCGCACCCGGCGGCTCAGGCGGTGACGAGCCCGACGCCGAGCGTGAGGAGCCCGGCGATGAGGAAGGCCGCCCCCACCGGGAGGAGGACGACGAACCGGTTGGGCCGCTCCCGGCCGCGGCCCATCGCGGAGAAGAAGAACCCGGCCGGCATGACGATCGCCGCGACGAGGGCACCGGTGCGGGCGAGCCACTGCCATCCCCCGGTCAGGCCCGTCGCCTCCGTGAGGAGGAGGGACAGCAGCCCGAGGATGATGAACACCCCGGCGTGCGCGTGCCCGGCGCGGAAGAAGGACGTCTGGAACGGGGTGGCGGGGACCTGCGCGGTCACCACCTTGGTCATGAAGTAGCCGCCGCTGGTGACGGTGGTCGCCGCGAGCACGGCGATGCCGGCGGTGGTCAGGGCGGGCTGGGACAGCTCGAGCACGGTGGCTCCTCCCGGGGTACGAATGTGTCTAACACTGTGATCTAACAGTGTTAGACATGCTCGTGTCAACGACCTAGACTCCCTCCATGCCCCGACCGAGACCGCACGACGCCGCCCTCCGCGCCACCCTCGTCGAGCTCGGGTCCGCGGCAGTCTCGGAGGGTGGGAGCCAGGGGCTGTCACTGCGCCGGCTGGCCGCCGCCGCCGGGACCACGACCGCGGCGGTCTACACCCTCTTCGGTGGCCGGGACGGCCTGGTCCGCGCGGTGGTCGACGAGGGCTTCCGGCGCTTCGCCGAACGGCTGGCGGCGGTGCCCCGCACCGCCGACCCCGGGGCCGACCTCTTCGCGCTCGGCCTGGCCTACCGGGAGAACGCGCTGGCCAACCCGCACTTCTACCGGGTGATGTTCGGCGGCGCCGCCGGGACGGACGAGCCGGCCGGCGACGTCCCCACCGTCGTCCGCCCGACCTTCGGCGTGCTGCGCGACGCCGTCGCCCGCCTCCCCCGGACCGAGCGTCCGGAAGGCGCCACCGAGCTGGCGCTGCGGCTGTGGTCGCTGGCGCACGGGCTGGTGAGCCTCGAGCTCGCTGGCCTGCTCCCGGGCACGCCGGAGGAGCGGGAGACGCGTTACCGCTCCGCGCTGCTCGCGTCGCGGCGCTGAGCCCGGCGCGGTGGCACGAACACGCGAGCACCAGCTCGATGAGGAGCCGCACGCCGAACGCCGTGGGCGACCTCGGCCGCTCCGGTGGTGACGAACGCGGTGGACAGCGGGATCATCCCGGCGACGAGGACGACGGTGGACCAGCCGATGTTCCGGAACGCCTGGACGGGCGTGAGCGCCCCGGACAGGACCAGTGCGCATGCCGCGAGGAGGCCGGCGACCGCGGGCGGGACCGCACCGGTGGCGAGCAGGAGCACCATGCCGAGGAGAACGACGACGGTACGGCCGGCACCGCGGCCGAGCGGGACGCCCCGGCGCAGCTCCGCCGGCGGCGTGACGACGAGCACGTCCGGGCCCGCGGTGTGCCGCTCGAGATGCTCCCAGCT
>DAHVRG010000145.1 GCA_027322565.1 Georgenia sp. | reverse complement strand
ATGCCGGCCGCGACGGCCTGCTCGCAGCCGTTCACCAGCCACTCGAGCTGGTCGGGAGCACGGGCGTCCGTGTCGATCGTGAACAGGCAAGGCGCCTCGAGCGCCGTCTTGAGCAGGTCCAAGGGCGGGTCCCGCCGCTCGGGCCGGGAGTTGATCTCGACGGCCACGTCGTTGTCCAGGCAGGCGCCGAAGACCTCGTCCGGGTCGAACTCCGACTCCGGGCGGGTGCCGCGGCCGCCGGTGATGAGCCGGCCGGTGCAGTGGCCGAGCACGTCGACGAGCGGGTGCTCCACCGCGGCGACCATCCGCCGGGTCATCGCACGCCGCTCCATGCGGAGCTTGGAGTGGACGCTGGCGACGACGACGTCGAGCCGGGCGAGCAGCTCGGGCTCCTGGTCGAGGCTGCCGTCCTCGAGGATGTCGACCTCGATGCCGGTGAGGATGCGGAACGGGGCGAGCTCGGCGTTCAGCCCGGCGACGACGTCGAGCTGCACGCGCAGCCGCTCCGGGCTCAGCCCGCGCGCGACGGTGAGCCGGGGCGAGTGGTCGGTGAGGGCGATGTACTCGTGCCCGAGCTCGATCGCGGCGCGGGCCATGTCGATGATCGGGGTGCCGCCGTCGGACCACTCGGAGTGGGTGTGCAGGTCGCCCCGCAGCCAGCCGCGGACGGTGTCTCCGCCCTCGGCGAGCGGCACGTGCGCCCGCTCCTCCAGGGCCGCGAGGTAGTCCGGCACCCGGCCGCCCGCAGCCTCCATCGCGACCCCGGCGGTGCGCGGCCCGACGTCGGGTAGCTCGGTGAGCGTCCCCGTGGCCAGCCGTCGTTCGAGCTCCTGCGGGTCGAGCTCCTCGAGCCGGCGGGCCGCCTTGCGGAACGCGGTGGCGCGCCGCGCCTCGGCCCGCTCGCGCTCCATGAGGTAGGCGACGCGCTTGAGTGCCGCTACGGGATCCATCCAGCGAAGGCTACGGGCGCGCGTGGGTCGCCGCCCGCGGGTTCACCACAGGTCGCCGGCGTACGGTCGGGCCCAGAGCACCAGGGTCAGCGTCACCGCCTTGAACCACGCGGCCTGCATGGCGTCGACCTGCTCCCGGTCGCGCTCGTCCTGCTCGAGGAACTGCCGGACGGTGAGCACCACCGGGACGAGGAGCGCGAGCATGTGGCTCATCGGGACGTGCGAACGGGGCGACTCGACGTCATCGGTCCGGTTCTTCTTCGCCGGGTGGTGGCGCTTGCCGATCTCCTCCTGGTAGGCGAGCCAGTGCTCGTCGAACTCGCGGGTGCACAGGTCGACGACCCACTGCTCGAAGCGGGCCCGGACCCGCTCGAGGTACTCGCCGTCGGGGCGGCCGTCCGGACCCTGGAAGACCGCGACGAGGTGTGGCGTGGACCCGATGAAGTCGTACCAGGCGTCGAGGATCTCGTGCACCTGGGGCCGCAGGATCTCCCCGGCGCGGCGGAGCGCGGCGGCGTCGTCCGCGGTCCACATGATGTCGGTGAGCAGCTCCTGGAGCTGCTGCTGCGTGACCGGCGACGGCGCAAGCTCTGCGTCGTAGGTGTAGCCGGCTGGTGTGGTGCTCATCGTCGACCCCTCACGTCGCTGTGTGATGCAGGTCACGCCACCATAGGGCCGGCTGCCGTGGGGGTCATCCGCGGACGAGTCGGCCGAGCTCGGCACCCTCCCGGTCGAGGAGGACGAGGGTCAGGCCGTCGAACCCGGCCAGCGCGGCGCCACCGAGCCACCACCCGACCGGTGCACCGTCGCAACCGATCGCCGTCGTGGGTCCGACGGTGCTCAGCAGCCGGCCGCCGTCGGGCACGGCCCAGTGACCGCCGGCGGCGTTGCAGCCGTCGCTGCCCGTCCACGAGCCGTCCTCGTGCAGGACGACGTGCGGGTCGGTGTCGTAGCTGCCCTCGGCAGGGACCCAGCGGCGTCCGGCGAGCCGGTCCGCGTCGGCGGACGTGAGCCCCTCCGGGAGCGGGACGGGCGGCCGCAGGCCCCGGCGCACCTCGTCGGTCACGTCGGGAGCTCGGGCGAGCTCCTCGACCGCCGACGGGATCGGCTCCGGTGCCCCGTCGACGGTCATCGTCGCCAGCGGCTCGCCGTCGTCGTCCAGGAGCTCCCACCCCTCGTCGGTGCGCCGGTAGGTGTGTGTCCCGACGAGCCAGCCGGGCTCGAGGTCCCCGGCCCCGCCCTCCCCGACGCGCCCCCAGGCCGTCGCGACGAGCGTGCTCTCGGAGGCGTCCCACCCACCGTCGACGAACCCCGCCCCGCGCCAGAGCTGGAACTCGTCCGCGTCCAGCCGCAGCCACGTGTCGTCGTCCTCGGCCTCGGCGTGCACCCGCCACAGGCCGACCAGCTCGACCGGGTCTGCGGACCGGCCCTGGCCGATCGGGCGCTCCGCGCCGGGTCCGCAGGCGGCGAGACCGGCCGCCGTCGCCACCGCGAGGATCGTCCGTCCGGCGCGCATGCCACCTCCTCGACCACCCGCCCTCCGCCAGTCTGGCAGTCCCAGCGGACAGGCGGGGCGTTCCCGCTCGGGCAGCGCGGCCTACTCCGCCGGGTGGAGCAGGTCGGCCTCCGCGACGACCTCCCTGGACAGCGTCTTGTACCCCTCGTCGGGGAAGAAGACGGTGACGCGGTCCCCCTCCGTGCGCATGACCGTACCCTGCCCCCACAACTCGTGGACGACCTCCCGGTGCAGCGCGAGGTCACCGTCGTCGGCCGCGCCGGCCTCCTGCTCCTGTGCCGTCCCGGCCGCGCAGGTGTCGCAGCTCCCGCACGGACCGGGGTACTCCTCCCCGAAGTAGCCGAGGAGGAACTGGCGCCGGCAGGAGAGCGTCTCGGCGTACCCGCGCATCATCTCGATGCGCGAGCGCTCCACCCGCTGCCGCGCGGCGACGTGCTCCTCGGCCGCGGCGACCACCTCCCCGACCGGGTCCTCCCCGCGGGCGCGCATGCCACGGCGGGTGCGGGAGACCGCGCCGACGTCCTCGAGGAGGTTGACCGCGGCGGTCACCCGGCGAGCCGGCAGGCCCGTCTCCTCCCGCAGCGTCGTGGCGCGCAGCGGTCGGTCCGCAGCCCGCACCGCCCGGAGCACCGTCTCCACGTCCTCCCTGCGGGCGCCGTTGCCGGCGAAGAACGTACGCAGGCCCAGGTCCTCGGGCCGATAGTGCAGGACCGCGAGCGCCGGCTCCTCGTCCCGGCCCGCCCGCCCGATCTCCTGGTAGTAGCTGTCCAGCGAGCCGGGCGGGTCGGCGTGGAGCACGAAGCGGACGTCGGCCTTGTCGATCCCCATGCCGAACGCCGAGGTCGCCACGACGACGTCGAGCGCGCCGCGGGCGAACTCCTCGTGCACCCGCGCCCGATCCGCTGCCTTGCGCCCGGCGTGGTACGCCTCCGCGCGCAGCCCGCGCTCGGCGAGCTCGACGGCGTAGCGCTCGGTGTCCTTCCGGCGCCCGACGTAGAGCAGGCCGGGGCGGTCGAGGGAGGCGGCATCGTCGACCACCGCGCGCCGCTTGGCGGCGTCGTCGGTGTGCCGCACGACGCGCAGCTCGAGGTTGGGTCGGTCGAAACCGCGCGTGACGAGGAGCGGGTCGCGCAGGCCGAGGCGCGCGGCGACGTCGTCCCGGACGGGCGGGGCCGCCGTCGCCGTGAGCGCGATGACCGGCGGATGCCCGAGCTGCTCGATCGCGTGCCCGAGGCCCAGGTAGTCCGGGCGGAAGTCGTGACCCCAGGCGGAGACGCAGTGGGCCTCGTCGACGACGACGAGCGAGGGCCCGGCCTCGCGCAGCCGCGTGACGACGTCGTCCTTGGCGAGCTGCTCGGGTGAGAGGAAGAGGTACTCGGCCTCGCCGTTCGTCACCGCCCGCCACGCCTGCTTGGTGTCGGAGGTGCGCAGCGCGGAGTTCACCGCGACGGCGTCCGGGGCCTCGGGCGCGTCGGTGAGGCCGGCGATCTGGTCGCCCTAGAGGGCGATGAGCGGGGAGACGACGACGGTGGGACCGGGCAGGACCACGCCCGTCACCTGGTAGATCGCCGACTTCCCGTACCCGGTGGGCATGATCGCGAGGACGTCCCGGCCGGTCACCGCCGCCTCGATCGCCTCGAGCTGGCCCCCGCGCAGGTCCTCCCAGCCGAACTGCTCGCGTGCGATCCGCTGGAGCCGCTCCCGTGTCGTCATCCCCCAACGGTCAGGTGCGCGGGCCGGGTCGGCAACCGCGCCACCGAGGATCGACAGGAAGTGAGCTGTCGCCGGGAAGTGAGCTGTCGCCGGGGCTCAGTCGCGGGCGGTCATCCGCCGGCCGGCGAGCACGCGCCCGGCCCGGTCCACGACGACGACGAGCACGAACCCGGTCACCGCCAGCAGCGTGGGCGCGAGCACCGAGCCAGAGGGCGCGCCGATCTCCGGGCTGTCGAGCCCGTGCGGCCAGGGCCACAGGAGGCGCAGCGAGCCGAGCATGAGCCCGATGAGCGCGCCGAGCACGAGGTCGTGGTAGCGCGCGAGCAGCCAGTCCAGCACCTTGGCGAAGGACGCGAGGCCGATCGCGCAGCCGAGCAGGAAGACGGCGATGACCGGCAGGTCGCGCTCGTTGAGCGCCCCGAGCATCTGGGCGTACATCCCGAGCAGGACGAGGATGAAGGAGCCGCTGATGCCGGGCAGGATCATCGCGCACACCGCGACGGCGCCGCTGAGGAAGAAGGCCCACAGCGGCCGCGTCACGGCCTCGGCAGCCTCTCCCCCGGAGCCCTGGAGCCCGAGGACGAGGAAGAAGACGACGGCCGCCAACGCGGTGGCGAAGCCGACCGCCGCCGTCGGACGGCGGAGCATCCCCCAGCAGGCGACGACGGCGCCGACGACCAGCCCGAAGAACAGCCCGGCCATCGCCTGCGCGTGGTCGAGGAGCAGCCGCTCGAGCGGCCCGGCGAGGACGAGGACCCCGACGGCGATCCCGCCGAGGAGCGCGAGCACCCAGCCCCACGGGATCGCGGCGAGGTGGCCCGCGGTCTCGCGCGGCCGGCCGCGCAGCAGGCTGCCCGCGGCCGAGGCCGCCGTCGAGATCGCGTGGACGAGCCGCTCGTAGATCCCGAGCACCAGCGCCACCGTCCCGCTCGAGACCCCGGGCACGAGCTCGACCGCGCCCATGGCAAGCCCCCGCAGCACCTGGCCGCCGGTGCTGCGCGCGCGCTCAGCGGGCGTCACGCCAGGCCACCCACTCGCGCAGGGTCGACAGGTCGTAGTCCGGGCCGCTCGCGGAGACCGTGAAGAGCCTGACGCCCTCGGCGACGAGCGCCTCGCCCTTCTCACGCGGGTTTCCGCGCATGCCCACGGACCGCTCGATCTCGGCCGGGTCCCGTCCGACGTCCGCGCAGTGCCGCGCAAGCACCTCGTTCTTGCGGCGGAGCGTCTCGAGGTCGGACCACGAGAGCCAGATGTCGCCGTGCTCGGCGACGTAGCGCAGCGTCTTGCGCTCCCCGCCCCCGCCGATGAGCACCGGGATGTCCCGGGTGGGCGGCGGGTTGAGCTTCGCCCAGCGGCTGCGGATCCGGGGCAGCGCCTCCGACAGGTCGCGCAGCCGGGAGCCCGCGGTGCCGAACTCGTAGCCGTACTCGACGTAGTCGCGCTCGAACCAGCCCGCCCCGATCCCGAGGACGAGCCGGCCACCGCTGATGTGGTCGACGGTGCGGGCCATGTCGGCGAGGAGGTCGGGGTTGCGGTAGCTGTTGCACGTGACGAGGGCGCCGATCTCCACCCGGCTGGTCTGCTCGGCCCAGGCGCCGAGCACGGTCCAGCACTCGAAGTGCTTGCCGTCCGCGTCGCCGCGGAGCGGGAAGAAGTGGTCCCAGGTGAAGACGACGTCGGCGCCCGCGTCCTCGGCGCGCGCGACTGCGTCGCGGATCTGGGCGTAGTCGGCGTGCTGGGGCTGGAGCTGGACGGCTATCCTCACCTGGCGGGTCATAGGCTCCATCGTGCCAGCCGCGGGCGGGGCAGCCGGACCGACGGCACCGGTCGGTCAGGTGGGCTCGTCGTCCGGCTTCGTCAGGCGCGCCTGCGTGGCGGCCTTCACCTGCTCCGGCAGCGCCTTGGCGGCCCGCGACATCAGCGTGTTGCGCACCGTGGAGCCGACGACGGCGTCGTCCTTGCCGGCGAGCATCGCCGCGACGCCGTCCCGGGCGACCTCGGCGGGGTCGTCCTTGCTGTCGCTGCGTCCGACGCGGGTGTCCTCCATGCCGGCCCGCTCGAAGAACTCGGTGTCGGTGGGGCCGGGCATCATCGTCGTCACGGTGACTCCGGTGTCCTTGAGCTCGTACCGGACCGACTGGCCGAAGTTGAGCGCGAAGGCCTTCGAGGCGCTGTACGTCGCGTAGTACGGGCCGGGCAGCATGCTCGTCACCGAGCCGGTGACGAGCACCCGGCCGCGTCCGGCCGCGACCATCCGCGGCAGCAGCCGCTTGGCCAGGTGGACGACGGAGGTGATGTTGAGCGCGATGAGCTCGAGGTCGTCGTCGAGCGCGGTCTCCACGAAGCGGCCCCCGACGGCGACGCCCGCGTTGAGCACGAGGGCGTCGACGTCCCGGTCCCCCACGGCGTCGACGAGCTCCTCGACGCCGTCGTACGTCGACAGGTCCGCCTGCACCGCCTCGACGGCGAGCCGCGGGATGTCGAACTGCACCTCCGCCACGGTCGGGTCCTCGGCGCAGAGCAGAAGGTCGTAGCCCTCCTGCGCGAGCACGTGGGCGACCTCGCGGCCGATCCCGCTCGAGGCGCCGGTGACGACGGCGAAGGGTCGGGCGCTGGTGGACGGCATGGCTTCCTCCCCGGTCGGTGGGCCTCACGTTAGGCGCGGCGGCTCCGGAGCGCGCGGGCTGCCCGTCCACAGCGTTGTCCACGAGTTGTGCACGAGCGCGTCACTACCGCGTCGCTGCGGTGGTTCCCACCCGGTCGGCCCGTGGGCGCCGAGCGCACACAGGGGTGCGTGCCCGAGCGCGGCCGCAGCGCCGCGCGTAGGTTCCTGCCATGGGCGGGGGCCACGTGTTCGTCATCGAGGGTCGGATCGGGCATCTCGACTGCGACGCCGTCGTCGTCCCCACGGACCGGGACTTCGTCGTCGAGCCCGCCTGGCACCGCGCGCTGGGCGTGGCGCCGGACGCGGTCCCGGGCCTCGAGCCCGCGGACTGGCGACACCGCCGCTTCGGCCGCGGGCGCTCCGCGGCGCTCGTCCAGCCCGCCTGGTTCGTCGACGTCGTGCGGGGAGGGGAGGACGTCGAGACCGAGCTCGCCGGCGTCATGGAGCGGCTGCGCGGGGCCCTGGAGGAGATCGCCGCCGCGGGGCTCGAGCCGGGGGCCGGGCGCGCGAAGCCGCTCGTGGCCCTGCCCACCCTCGGCACCGGGGGTGGCGGCTTCGGCGAGGTCACCGGCACCGTCGTCGAGGAGCAGCTGGCCGCGTGCCAGGACGTCGTCGGCGGGCACGAGTTCGACGTCGTCGTCGTGGCGGCCACCGGCTCCGACTACACGGCCTTCCAGAGCGCCCGGCTCAGCCGCGGCCTCACGCCGGACATCGGCGAGTACGTCGCCGACACGGTCCGCGCCCTCGGTGGACGGGCGCGCCGGGGCGAGCTGGCGCTGTTCGTCGGCGCGGGGGTGAGCATGGCGGCGGGCCTGCCGTCGTGGGAGGCGCTCATCACTGCCATCGCCGAGCGCCACGGCGTCGACCTCGCCGACGTGCCCTCGGCCCTCGACCGGGCCGAGCTGCTGCGCCGCGAGCTCGGCGCGGACTTCGGGGCGGCCG
>DAHVRG010000073.1 GCA_027322565.1 Georgenia sp. | reverse complement strand
GGAAGGCGGTGCCGTACAGCGGCCCGGCCGCCCCGCCGACGGTGGACATGAGGGTGGTGGCGATGAGCTTGAGGGCGGCGGAGGGGGTGTCCGGTGCTGCGTCGGCGAGCTTCGACGTCACCGCCGTGAAGCCGCGGTCGAGGTTGTCGCCGTGGTCGCCGTCGCCGATCGCGCGGTCGAGCTCCATGAGCTCGATCCGGTTCTCCGCGACGACGCGCTGCGCGAGCTCGGCCCAGCGCAGCACCCAGCCGGTGTCCAGTGTCTCGTCCATGTGCTCCTCACATTCCCTGACGCAGGGCAACCGTATGCGCCGGGGCGTCCCACAGCGCGGTGAGCTCCTCGTCGAGCGGCATGACGCTGATGCTCGCCCCGGCCATGTCGAGGGAGGTGACGTAGCTGCCGACGAGCGAGCGGCTGACCGTGACGCCGCGCTCCTCCAGCCGGCGCCGGGCGGCGCCGTAGAGGACGTAGAGCTCGAGCGAGGGGGTCGCCCCCATCCCGTTGACGAGGAGGAGGACGTCCTTGCCGGCGACGTCACCGAGGTCGGTGAGGACCGGCTCGAGGAGGAGGTCGGCGGTCTCGTCGGCTGAGACCGCCTTGACCCGGCGGCGGCCCGGCTCGCCGTGGATCCCGATGCCGACCTCGACCTCGTCGTCCTCGAGATCGAAGGAGGGACGCCCGGCCGCGGGCACCGTCGGGGCGGTGAGGGCGATCCCCATCGTGCGCACGGCCGCCGCGGTGCGCTCGGCCACCGCGACGACGGCGTCGAGGTCGTCCCCGCGCTCGGCGGCGGCGCCGGCGATCTTCTCCACGACGAGCGTGCCCGCCACGCCGCGTCGCCCGGCCGTGTAGGTGGAGTCCTCCACCGCGACGTCGTCGGCGACGAGGACGCTGCGCACCGTCATGCCCTCGGCCTCGCCGAGCTCGGCGGCCACCTCGAAGTTGAGCACGTCCCCGGTGTAGTTCTTGACGATCTGGACCACACCGGCGCCACCGTCGGCGGCCTGCATGGCGGCGAGGATCGGCTCGGGGCTGGGTGAGGTGAACACCGCACCCGGCACCGCGGCGTCGAGCATGCCGACGCCGACGAACCCCGCGTGCAGCGGCTCGTGACCGCTGCCGCCCCCGGACACGAGCCCGACCTTGCCGCTCACCGCACCACCGGCTCGGGAGACGAAGATCGGGTCCTGGCTCGCCGTGATGATGTCGCTGTGCGCGGCGGCCAGGCCTGCGACGGACTCGGCGACGACGTCCTTGGGGTCGTTGATGAGCTTCTTCACTGCGGCCTCCCTTGGCGTTGTGAGTGACGACGCGGCTCAGCCGCCGCGTCGTAGCAGCAGCCGCGCCTCCCCGACGAGGATCACCGAGCCCGTGACGAGGACGGCTCCGCCTGCTTGCCCACCGTACTCGGCTCGGGCCGCCGCGAGGTCGATTGCCTCGTCGATCCTTTCCGCGACGTGCACGCGGTCCTCGTCGAAGACGTCCCGGGCGATGTCGGCGAGGTCGTCGACGTCGTGCGCCCGGCTGTTCGTCGCCCGCGTGATGACGACCTCGGCGAGCAGCGGCTCGAGCCCGGAGAGGATCGCCTCGGCGTCCTTGTCGTGCATGACACCGACGACGCCGACGACCCGCGAGAGGTGGAACGCCTCCTCGACCGCCTGCCGCAGGGACTCCACCCCGGCCGGGTTGTGGGCGGCGTCGAGCAGCACCGTCGGGCTCGTCCGCACGAGCTCGAGCCTCCCGGGTGAGTCGACCGCCGCGAGCGCGTGCTCGACCACCTCGGCGCTCAGGGCCGAACCCCCGAAGAACGTCTCGACGGCGGTGACCGCGAGGAGCGCGTTGTGCGCCTGGTGGGCGCCGTGGAGCGGGAGGAAGACGTCGGTGTACGTGGCCGCCGGGGTGCGGAGCACGAGCATCTGGCCCCCGACCCCGAGCTGCCGGTCGACGACCTCCATGTCGGTGCCGTCCACGACGAGCCGGGCGTCCAGGGCGTGGGAGGCGTTGCGGACGACGGCGGCGACCTCGTCGTCCTGCGTCGCGCTGACCACGGTCGACCCCGCGACGATGATCCCGGCCTTCTCGGTGGCGATCTCGGTGAGCGTGTGGCCGAGCCAGCGCTCGTGGTCCCGGGAGATCGAGGTGAGCACCTCCACCGTGCCGTCGGCGACGTTCGTCGCGTCCCAGCGCCCGCCCATCCCGGTCTCCACGACGGCGACGTCGACCGGGGCGTCGGCGAAGGCGGCGTACGCCATGACGACGAACACCTCGAAGAAGCTGAGGCGGGGTCCGCCCTCCGCCCGCGACCGCTCGTCGACCAGCTCGACGAGCGGCGCGACCTCCTGCCAGGTCTCGACGAAGGCCTCCGGGGTGATCGGCTCGCCGTCGACGGCGATGCGCTCGCGCACGTCGCTCAGGTGCGGGGAGGTGAAGCGGCCGGTCCGCAGGCCGCGCTCGCGCAGCAGCCGCTCGACGATCCGGGCCGTGGAGGTCTTGCCGTTGGTGCCGGCGACGTGGATGACCGGGTAGGCGCGGTGCGGCTCCCCGAGCAGCTCGAGCACCTGGCGGACCCGCTCCAGGCTGGGTTGGACGTCGTGCTCGGGCGCCCGGGTGAGGATCTCGGTGTAGATCCGGTGCACCTCGGTCTGTGCCTGGGCCCGGGCGACCGGGTCGACGTCAGGGGTGACGTCCGGCGAGGCGAGGACGTCGTCGACGACGGTCGGGTCCGGACCGGCGAAGAGCCCGGAGGCGACGAGCTCCTGCGCCGCCCTGTCGTGCTCGGCCTGCGCCTCCTCCTCCGGCGGCCGGTCGTCGTCAGGACGTGGGCTCTCGCCGGGACGTGGGCTGTCGGTGGGTCCGGTCATGGCTGGGCGACCTCCAGACGGACGTCGATCTCCTCGGTGGGGCTGTCGGCGACGGTGAGCGAGACGGCGAGCGTCTCGCGCTGGACGAGGTCGGCGTGACTCTCCACCCAGCCGGCGTACTGCTCGGGGACGGCGACGGTGAGCGCGATGCGGTCCGAGACGTGGAGGTCGGCGGCCTTGCGCTCGTCCTGCACCCGTCGCACGAGGTCGCGGGCGAAGCCCTCGGCGCGCAGCTCGTCGTCCAGCGCGGTGTCCAGCACGACGAAGCCCCCGCCGTCGAGCACCCCGGCGGCGCGCTCGTCGCCGGGCCGCTCCTCCACCTCGGTGGTCAGCGTGTACTCGTCCTCCTCCAGCGTGATGCCGTCGACGACGACGCCGTCGGGGGTCTGCTCCCACGCGCCGGCGCGGGCGGCCCGGATGACCCGCTGGACGTCCTTGCCGAGCCGCGGCCCGGCGGCGCGGGCGTTGACCGTGAGCCGGGTGAACACGCCGTACTCCTGGGCGGCGTCGTCGGCCAGCGAGCGCAGCTCGACCGCCTTGACGTTGACCTCGTGGGCGATGAGGTCGGTGAACGGGGCGAGCGCCTCCGGCTCGTCGACGACCACCTGGAGCGTGCGCAGCGGCTGGCGCACCCGCAGCGAGCCGGCCTTGCGCAGCCCGAGCGTGGTGGACACGACGTCCCGGACGCGGTCCATCGTCGCGACCAGCTCGTCGGCGGCGAAGGCCTCGTCGAGCACCGGCCAGTCGGTGAGGTGGACCGAGCGGCCGCCGGTGAGCCCGCGCCAGACCTCCTCGGTGATGAGCGGGGCCAGCGGTGCCATGACCCGCATGAGCACCTCGAGGGCCGTGTGCAGGGTGTTGAACGCGGCCTCGTCCTCCTCCCAGAACCGGTCCCGGGAGGTGCGGACGTACCAGTTGGTCAGCACGTCGAGGTGGTCGCGGACGGTCTGGCAGGCGCCCGGGACGTCGTAGGCCTCGAGCTGCCGGCGGACCTCGTCGGCCAGGGTGCGGGTGCGGGCCAGGAGGTAGCGGTCCATGACGGGCAGGTCGGCCGCCTCCTGCGGGGTGACGGTGCGCCCGACCAGGCCCCGGCCGCCGTTCGCGGCGCCGGCGTACAGGGAGAGGAAGTACCAGGTGTTCCACACGGGGAGCAGCACCTGGCGGACGTTCTCCCGGATGCCCTCCTCCGTGACGACGAGGTTGCCCCCGCGGACCACCGGCGAGGCCATGAGGAACCAGCGCATCGCGTCCGAGCCGTCCCGGTCGAACACCTCGGAGACGTCGGGGTAGTTGCGCAGCGACTTGCTCATCTTGCGGCCGTCGGAGCCCAGGACGATGCCGTGGGACACCGACGTCGTGAACGCCGGCCGGTCGAAGAGCGCCGTGGCGAGCACGTGCAGCGTGTAGAACCAGCCGCGGGTCTGCCCGATGTACTCCACGATGAAGTCGCCCGGGTAGTGGTGCTCGAACCACTCACGGTTCTCGAAGGGGTAGTGCACCTGGGCGAACGGCATCGACCCGGAGTCGAACCACACGTCCAGCACGTCCGGTACGCGGCGCATGGTGGACGTGCCGGTCGGGTCGTCCGGGTTGGGTCGGGTGAGCGCGTCGATGTGCGGGCGGTGCAGGTCGGTGGGCCGCACCCCGAAGTCCCGCTCCAACTCGTCGAGCGAGCCGTACACGTCCACGCGCGGGTAGTTCGGGTCGTCCGCCGGTGCGGGCAGCTACCGAAGCCAAGCTGGCCAAGCCGGAA
>DAHVRG010000068.1 GCA_027322565.1 Georgenia sp. | reverse complement strand
ACGTGCTCCGGCTCGTCGGTGAGCTCGCCCTCCGGGTAGAGCGGCGGCGACTGGGGCATCTGCTCCAGCAGGAGCTCGGTGAGCAGGTCCACCTGCTCCCCGCGCACCGCGGAGACCGGGACGATGTGGGTCCAGTCCCCCAGCTTGTCGATCTCCAGCAGGTGCTCGGCGAGCCGTGCCTTGCCCACCGTGTCGCTCTTCGTGGCGACGGCGACCACCGGGGTGCGCACCCCGGCCAGCTCACGGGCGATGTACCGGTCACCGGGCCCGACCTTCTCGTCGGCCGGCAGGCAGAAGACGACGACGTCGACCTCGCTGATCGTCTCGCGGACAAGGTCGTTGAGCCGCTCCCCGAGCAGCGTGCGGGGGCGGTGCAGACCCGGGGTGTCGACGAGCACGAGCTGGCCGTCCGGCCGGTGGACGATCCCGCGGACCGTGTGCCGGGTCGTCTGCGGGCGCCCGGACGTGATCGCGATCTTCTGCCCCACGAGCGCGTTCGTCAGGGTCGACTTGCCCGCGTTCGGACGCCCGACGAGCGAGGCGAACCCGGCCCGGAACCCCTCCGGCCACGTGTACGTCATGACTCGGCGTCCTCCTCGTCGGCCTCCGGCCGCTCCACCGCGCGGACGAGGATCGTCGCGACCTGCCGCCGGCGGCCGCCGGCCCGCTCGGCCTGCAGGTGCAGCCCCTCCACCTCGACCTCGGCACCCGGGATGGGCACCTTGCCCAGCGCCTTGGCGAGCAGTCCGCCGGCGGAGTCGACGTCGTCGTCCTCGAGGTCGAGGCCGAAGAGCTCACCGAGCTCGTCGACCGGGAGGCGCGCGGGGACGCGGACCAGCCCGTCACTGAGGTGCTCGACCACGGGCTCGGCGCGGTCGTGCTCGTCGGTGAGCTCGCCGACGAGCTCCTCGAGGAGGTCCTCGATGGTGACGAGACCGGCGATCCCGCCGTACTCGTCGACGACCATCGCGATGTGGAAGTTCTTCGCCTGCATCTCGCGCATGAGGTCGTCCACGAGCATCGTCTCGGGGACGAACACGGCCTCGCGTATCGTCGACTCGACGGGGTCGCCGCCGGCGTCCGGCCGCATGTGGGTGCGCCGGAGCACGTCCTTGAGGTAGAGGATCCCGCGGACGTCGTCGACGGACTCCCCGACGATGGGGATACGGGAGAAGCCGGAGCGCACGAACAGCGCCAGCGCCTTGGTCAGCGCCTTGCCGGCGTCGAGCGTCACCATGTCCGGGCGGGGGACCATGACCTCGCGCACGAGCGTGCTGCTCAGCTCGAACATGGACTGGAGCATCGTGCGCTCCTCGTCGGCGAGCTGCTCGGACTGGCTCACCCGGTCGACCATGTCACGCAGGTCCTCCACGGCCTCCTCCCGTGCCTCGGCCTCGGTGAGCCTCGGCTCGGGGGTGAGCGCCGCGGCCAGCGCTGTCGCCGGCCGGGTGACGGCCAGGACGAGGTTGACGAACGGGAGCAGCGCGTGGAGCACCCGGCCCGGCTCCCGGGTGCCGACGCGGCGCGGGGTGGTCCCGGCGACGACGGCGATGAGCAGGGCGGCGACGAGGACCGCGACGAGAAGTACCTGCCACCACTGGGGCAGCAGGTCCGCGACGACGAGGGTGAGCGACACCGCCGTGGTCATCTCGGCGAGCACGCGGGCCAGGACGAGACCGGGCAGGGCGCGTTCGCGGTCGTCGGCCAGTCGCTCGACCGCGGCGGCCCGGGGACGTTCGGCGACCTGGAGCTCGCTCAGCGCCGTGCGGCCGATCCGCCGCAGCGCCGACTCGGCGGCCACGAGCGTAGCGGTGACGAGCAGCGCCAGCAGGGCGAGGACGAGCAGCCACCACTCCGGGATGTCGGGGAGAAGTCCGTCCATGTCAGCGCTCGGCGAGGAAGGTGAGGAGGAGCTTGCGCTGGAGCGCGAACATCTCCTTCTCCTCCTCCGGCTCGGCGTGGTCGAAGCCGAGCAGGTGGAGGATGCCGTGCGTCGTGAGGAGCAGCAGCTCCTCGGCGGTGCTGTGGCCGGCGGCCTTCGCCTGGCCGGCCGCGACCTCCGGGCAGAGGACGACGTCGCCGAGCATGCCCTCGACGGGTGTCTCCCCCGGGACGCCGGGGCGCAGCTCGTCCATCGGGAAGGACAGGACGTCGGTGGGGCCGGGTTCGTCCATCCACCTCTCGTGGAGCTCGCTCATGACGTCGGTCGTCACGAAGAGGATCGACAGCTCGGCCTGCGGATGGACGTGCAGCTGCTCGAGGACGTACCGGGCCAGCGCCGCGAACTCCTCCTCGGCGACCTCGTGCCCGGACTCGTTGGCGACCTCGATGCTCATGACCGCCCTCCGCGCCGCTGCGCCGCCCGGCGCTCGGCCCGGTTGCCGGTGGGCCCGGCGTCCCAGCGCTCGTAGGCGTCGATGATCTCCGAGACGAGGCGGTGCCGGACGACGTCGGCCGAGGTGAGCCGGCAGAACGCGACGTCCTCGATCCCGACGAGGATCTCCTCCACGACGCGCAGGCCGGAGCTCGTCCCGCTGGGCAGGTCCACCTGGGTGACGTCGCCGGTGACGACGACCTTGGAGTTGAAGCCGAGCCGGGTGAGGAACATCTTCATCTGCTCGGGCGAGGTGTTCTGCGCCTCGTCGAGGATGATGAAGGCGTCGTTCAGGGTGCGTCCGCGCATGTAGGCGAGCGGCGCGACCTCGATGGTCCCGGCGGCCATGAGCTTGGGGATCGACTCCGGCTCGAGCATGTCGTGGAGCGCGTCGTACAGCGGCCGCAGGTACGGGTCGATCTTCTCGTTGAGCGTGCCCGGGAGGTACCCGAGCCGCTCCCCGGCCTCGACGGCGGGCCGGGTGAGGACGATCCGGTTGACCCGCTTGGACTGCAGGGCGTGCACCGCCTTGGCCATCGCCAGGTAGGTCTTGCCGGTGCCGGCCGGCCCGACGCCGAAGGTGATCGTGTGGGCGTCGATCGCGTCGACGTACGTCTTCTGCCCCAGCGTCTTGGGCCGGATGGTGCGGCCGCGGGCGGAGAGGATGTCGAAGGTGAGGACGTCGGCGGGGCGCTCGGCGGTCGGGGTGGTGAGCATCCTGATGGCACGTCCGACGGCGTCGGCGGTGAGGGCCTCGCCGCTGCGGGCGACCTGTGCGAGCTCGTCGACGAGCCGCTCGGCGAGCGCGACGTCGCCGGCCGGGCCGGCAAAGGTCACGACGTTGCCGCGCACGTGGATGTCGACGTCGGAGAAACCCGCCTCGATCGCCCGCAGGACCTCGTCACGCCGTCCGAGGAGGGCGACCATCGGGACGTCGTCGGGAACCGTGATCTGGTGATGGAGCATCGCGTCCTGCTGGGACGCGTCGTCGCTGTGTGGCATGGGCGAGGGCACGCAGGCCCGAGTTCCTCCCGGTGTCGAAGACAGGCGTACGGGGAGTGTAACGGCCGCCGGGCGGCCGATCTTCCTGAATCGGGCCGCCTCAGCCCCAGCGGCCCAGGCGCTGGGCCAGCAGCGCCGCCGCGACCGGCCCGGCGGTCGACGTACGCAGGACGTGCGGGCCGAGCCGGACGACGGCGGCGCCCCGCTCGGCGAGCTCGCTGACCTCCTGCTCGCTCAGACCGCCCTCGGGCCCGACGACGAGGAGGACCTCCCCCTCCCCGGCCGGCAGCGCCGCCGTGGCGAGCGGCGCGGTGGCCTCCTCGTGGAGGACGAGGACGGAGCCGCCCGCGGCGATGACCTCCTCCACGAGCGGCAGCAGGGCACGGCCCTGGACGAGGTCGGCGACGTGCGGGACCCGCGCCCGCCTCGACTGCTTGGCGGCAGCCAGGGCGACGGCGCGCCACCGGTCCCGGCCCCGCGCGGCCTTGGGGCCGGCCCACACCGACACGCACCGCTCGCTCTGCCAGGGCACGACGGCGTCGATGCCGACCTCGGTCGCCGCCTCGACGGCGTCCTCGTCCCGGCTGCCCTTGGCCAGCGCCTGGACGAGGGTGAGCCGCACGCGCGGCTCCGGCTCCCGGGTGACGTCCTCGACCTGGACGGTGAGCTCGTCACCGGCGGCCGTGACGACGGCGCCGCGTGCGCGGGTGCCGTCCCCGTCGACGACGTCGACCGTCTCCCCGGGCCGCAGCCGGCGCACGGCGACTGCGTGCCGCCCTTCCCGGCCGCGCACCGTCAGGGTGGTGCCGGGGCGGGCGTCGGCGAGCTCCTCGGGGTCGCCGAGGAAGACGGGGGCACTCATCAGCGCCCGGCGAACTTGTCCCGCAGCCGGGAGAAGACACCGTTCGCGGCCGGTGCGAGCCGCGGCTCGGCATGCTCCTCGCCGCGCAGCGCGGCGAGCTCGGCGAGCAGCTCCCGCTGCCGGTCGTCGAGCGCCGTCGGGACCTCGACGTCCACCTCGACCTTGAGGTCGCCGCGGCCGTGGCCGTTGAGGCGACCGACGCCCAGGCCGGGCAGGGTGATGACCTCCTCCGGCTGGGTGCCGGGGGCGATGTCGATCTCCTGCGGCCCGTCGAACGTGTCGAGGTGGAGGACGGTGCCGAGCGCGGCAGCCGTCATCGGCACCTCGACGCGGGCGTAGAGGTCGTCCCCGCGCCGGGCGAAGACGGGGTGGGGCCGGACCCGCAGCTCGACGTACAGGTCGCCGGGCGGGCCGCCACCGGGGCCCACCTCACCGCTGCCGGTGAGCTTGATCCGGTTGCCGGTGTCCACCCCCGCCGGGACGGAGACCGGGATGGACCGGCGGGTGCGGACCCGGCCCTGGCCGGAGCACTCGGGGCACGGGTCGGGGATCGTCGTGCCGTGGCCGCCGCACGCGGAGCACGGCGAGGTCGTCATGACGTTGCCGAGGAACGAGCGGGCCACGCGCTGGACCGAGCCACGGCCACCGCAGACGGCGCACGTCTGGACGCTGGTGCCGGGCCGCGTGCACGTGCCGTTGCACGTCCCGCACAGCACCGCGGTCTCGACCTGGATCTCCTCCTCGACCCCGAAGACGGCGTCGCGCAGGTCGATCTCGAGCCGGATGAGGGCGTCCTGGCCACGGCGCCCGCGCGGCGCCGGCCCGCGGGTCGCACCGGTCGCGGCCCCGAAGAACGTCTCGAAGATGTCGGAGAACCCGAACCCGGCCCCCGTGCCCCCGTTGCCGCCGAGCGCCGACTCCCCACCCAGGTCGTACATCTGGCGCTTCTCGGGGTTGGAGAGCACCTCGTAGGCGCGCCCCACCTCCTTGAACTGCTCCTCGGCCTCCGGCCCGGCGACGTCCGGGTGGAGCTTGCGCGCCAGCTTGCGGTACGCGCGCTTGATCTCCTCCTGCGTCGCGGTGCGCGGCACGCCGAGGATCTCGTAGTAGTCGTTCACCAGGTCACTTCCTGTGGTTCGGGTGGTGCGTCAGGGGGCGTCAGCCGCCCAGGATCCGGGAAAGGTAGCGGGCCACCGCCCGCACGGAGGACATCGTCGAGGGGTAGTCCATCCGGGTGGGACCGAGCACGCCGAGGTGGGCCACCGCGTCGCCGCCACTGCCCCCACCGTAGGCGGTCGCCACGATCGATGCCTCCGACAGGTTCTCGTGCCGGTTCTCCTCACCGATGCTCACGGCGACCGCGGCGTCCTCCGCCGCCATCTCCTCGAGCAGCTGGAGCAGCACGACCTGCTCCTCCAGGGCCTCGAGGACCGGCCCGATGGTCCGGGAGAAGTCGACGTCGGAGCGGGCGAGGTTCGCCGTCCCGGCCATGACGATCCGCTCCTCGGCGTCCATCCGCAGGGTCTCGGTGAGGACCTCGACGACGCTGTGGACCATCGGCCGGTGCTCGGGGGCGAACCGGTTGGCGGTGTCCTCCAGGGCGGTGCCGATGTCGGCGACCCGGCGCCCGATGCTGCCGGCGTTGATCCGTGCCCGCAGCTCGGCGACGACGCCGGCGTCGAGCGGTGAGGGGACCTCGAGGGCGCGCTGCTCGACCCGCCCGGAGTCGGTGATGATGACGACGAGCAGGCGGCGCTCGGAGAGCGGGACGAGCTCGACGTGCCGCAGCGCGGAGTTGCGCAGCGAGGGGTACTGGACGACGGCCACCTGGTGGGTGAGATGGGCGAGGAGCCGCACCGTACGCTCGACGACGTCGTCGAGGTCGACGGCGCCGTCGAGGAGGTGCTGGATGGCTCGGCGCTCGGCGGGTGAGAGCGGCTTGAGCGTGGAGATCTGGTCGACGAAGAGGCGGTAGCCCTTGTCGGTGGGCACCCGCCCCGCGGAGGTGTGGGGCTGGTGGATGTACCCGCTCTCCTCCAGGAGAGCCATGTCGTTGCGGATGGTGGCCGGCGAGACCCCCAGCGAGTGACGCTCGACCAGCGCCTTGGAGCCGACCGGCTCGCGGGTCTGGACGTAGTCCTCGACGATCGCGCGCAGGACCTCGAGTTGACGGTTGTGGTTCACGACCTACCTCCTCCCGACTCCACTCGGCGTGGCACGGTGACGGCCGGTGCTTGCACTCACCGACCGGGAGTGCTAATTCTACGCGCCACACCACGGGGTGTCCCGTGACCTCAGCCACCGCGCGCCTAGTCTGCCGGGGTGATCGATCGCTACGGCTCCGACGTGCTCTCCTCCGACCCGCACCGCACAGGAGGCTACGCCCACCGGCGCACCGCGCGCGACCAGCCGGCCGAGCCCGGCCTCGTCGTCGAGGACGTCGAGTCGGGCTGGGTGGGCGCGGTCACGGCCGTGGAGAAGTCCGGTGGGATGCACGTCGTCGTGCTGGAGGACCGCCGCGGACGCACCCGCACGTTCCCGCTCGGTGCCGGCTTCTGGGTGGACGGGCAGCCCGTGCGGCTCGTGGCCCCGGCCCGCAGGGCTGCGCCCCGGGGACCGGTGACGGCCGGCGGGCGGCGGCTCACGGCGTCGGGCTCGATCGCGGTGGACACCAGCCGGGCCCGGGTGGCGCGGGCGTCGCGGATCTGGGTCGAGGGCCGGCACGACGCCGAGCTCGTCGAGCGGGTGTGGGGCGACGACCTGCGGGTCGAGGGCGTCGTCGTCGAGCTCCTCGAGGGCGTGGACAACCTCGGTGCCGTGCTCGCCGACTTCCACCCGGGGCCGACCCGGCGCGCCGGAGTGCTCGTCGACCACCTCGTCGCGGGGTCCAAGGAGACCAGGATCGTGCAGGACGTGCTGCGCTCCCTCGGCCCGGCGGCCGGGCACGTCAAGGTCCTGGGCCACCCGTACGTCGACGTGTGGCAGGCCGTCCGGCCCGAGCGCGTCGGGCTGCGCGCCTGGCCGGAGGTCCCCCGGGGCACCGACATCAAGGTCGGCACACTCGCGGCCCTCGGCTGGCCGCATGCGGACCAGGGTGACGTCGCCCGGGGGTGGAAGCGAATCCTCGGCACGGTGCGCAGCTACAAGGACCTCTCCCCCGCGCTGCTCGGGCGGATGGAGGAGCTCATCGACTTCGTCACCGAGGTCCCGGAGTAGGCCGGTGCCCCCACCGCGGCCGGGTGCCGAGGCCCGCGCCCTCATCGCCGAGCGCCTGGGCCTGGCGCGCGCAGCCGCCCGCGTCCTCGCGGAGGATGCACGGCTGCGCCGCGGCGTCGTCGACCTCGTCGAGGCCTACCGGGACGACCGGCTGCGCACCGAGCTCGCCGGGATCGAGGTCGAGCGGCTGCGCGACACCACCGAGCGCAACCTCCGGCTCCAGGCGCTGGCCGACGCCGGCGTGCGCACCGTGCGGGACGTGCTCGACGCCGGACCGGACCGGCTCGAGTCGCTCCCGGGCGTCGGGCCGCACACCGCGCGGGCCGCGGTCGCCGCCGCCGCCCGCCTCGCCGACACGCTGCGGGCGAGCTTCCCGGTGCGCATCGACCCGCGCGGCGACGGGCCGCTCGGCCTCCCGCTCGCCGGTCTCCTCCACCGCGTGCAGCGGCTCGACCGGCTGCTCGCGCCGCAGCGGCAGGACCTCGTGGACTTCTCCTCGGCGGTGGCGGTGCAGGCGGAGCGCGCCCGCCCCGCCCGGCACCGGCTCGGTCTGGTGCTGCGCACCGGGCGTACCCGGGCACGGGCCGGGGCGGCCCTCGCCGCGCTCGCCCGCTGGGAGCCGTGGCTCGCGACGACGGGGCTGGCGGCCGCCGTCGAGCGGCTCACCGCCCACCTGGCCGCCGACCCTCCCGGCCCGCTCACCGTCTGGGAGGACGTCGAGCGCGACGCCGCCACCTACTACGCGCTCCTGGAGGAGCTCGTCCCCGGCGTCAACGTGCTGGGGCACGGAGCGCTGCCGGCGCGGCTCGTCGAGCGGATCGAGTCCTTCCCGCTCGACACCTCGCTGCTGCGGGCCCGGCTGCGCGGCTACCAGGCCTTCGGGGCCCGCTTCGCGCTCAACCAGGGCCGCGTCCTCATCGGGGACGAGATGGGGCTGGGCAAGACGGTGCAGGCGATCGCGGCCATGGCCCACCTCGCGGCCCAGGGCGAACCCGCGTTCCTCGTCGTGTGCCCCGCGAGCGTCGTCGTGAACTGGTGCCGGGAGGTGGCCGTCCACAGCCGCCTGGCCGTCCACCGCGTACACGGCCCGGGACGCGAGGGGGCCCTGGCGGCGTGGCAGCGCGAGGGCGGGGTCGCCGTGACGACCTTCCGCAGCCTGCGCCACATCCCGCCACCCCACCCACCGCCGACAGCCCACCTCCCGACAGCC
>DAHVRG010000051.1 GCA_027322565.1 Georgenia sp. | reverse complement strand
GCGCCGTGCTGCGCATCGGCTCCACCGTCTGGGGCCACGTCTGTCTCTCCCGAGGAGGACGCGGCCCCGTTCACGGCGGCGGAGGCCGACGTGCTGCGCCGGGCGTCCGGACACATCGCCGCAGGCCTGCGGACGGGCCACCTGCTCGCGTCCGCCGCCGACGACCCGGCGTCCGCTCCTGGGGTCGTCGTCGTCGACGACTCCGCACGGGTCGTGTCGGCGACGGAGCAGGCCCGCGAGCTCCTCGCCGCAGTGCCGACGGCAGGCCTCGAGCTGCCGATGGCGGTCCACGAGGTCGCGCAGCAGGCCCGGGCCGTCGCCGAGGGCGCGACGGCAGGACCACCGCCGGTGGCACGGCTGCCCGTCCCGGGCGGGCACTGGCTGGTGCTTCACGGTTCCCGGTTGGGCGACGACCGGAGCGTCGTCGTCATCGAGCCCGCGCGTCCCGCCGAGCTGGCACCGGTCATCGTCGCTGCCCACGGGCTGACCCCACGAGACGCGAGGTCACCGAGCTGTGGGTGCGGGGGCTGGACGTCGCCGCCGTCGCGGCGGAGCTGCACATCTCCCCGCACACGGTTCACGACCACGTCCGCGCGGTGTACGCCAAGATGTCGGTACGCAGTCGTCCGGAGCTCGTCGCCGCGCTCGTCGCGACGACCCCGTTCCGGATGGCGACCAACGGCTAGGAGGTCCAGATGGGACTCGGTGACATGGCCAAGAAGGCCAAGCAGGCACTCAGCAGCGACAAGGGCGAGCAGCTGAGCGACCAGGCCCTCGACCGCGGCGCGGACCTGGCGAACCGGATGACCGGCGGGAAGTACGCCGACAAGGTGGAGCAGGGACGCGACGCCGTCGACGAGCGGGTCGGCAACGAGGGTGCCGACACGACCACCGACCGACCCTCCGGCCGCCGGCGCGCGGACACCGAGGTCGACGCCGGCGGCTCGGAGAACCCACAGGGCAGGCACCGGGCGTAGCGCCGTCTCCCCGGCCCCGGTCCTCCGGGCTCGGGCCGGGGAACCGCCCGCTCAGCCGCGGGCGCGGGGATGGGCGGTGGCGTAGACCTCGCGCATCGCCTGCACGGTCACCTGGGTGTAGATCTGCGTCGTCGTCACCGACGCGTGCCCGAGGAGCTCCTGGACCACCCGCACGTCGGCGCCGCCGGCGAGCAGATGCGTGGCGAACGAGTGCCGCAGCGTGTGCGGGGAGACGCGGTCCCCGAGCCCCGCCCGGGCGCCCGCGGCCTGCAGCACGGCCCACGCGCTCTGGCGGCTGAGCGGCCCGCCCCGCTGGTTGAGGAACAGGGCGCTCGTCCCCCGACCTGCCCGGGCCAGCTCCGGGCGGGCACGGACGAGGTAGGCCTCCACGGCCTCGACGGCGAAGCGCCCCACGGGCACCACCCGCTCCCGGCGGCCCTTGCCGAAGAGCCGCACGGTGCCGACCTCGAGGTCGAGGTCGTCGGCGGACAGGCCGACTGCCTCGCTGATCCGGGCACCGGTGCCGTAGAGCAGCTCGAGCAGCGCGCGGTCCCGCAGCGGCACCGGGCCCTCGCCGAGCGAGGCCGCCTCGAGGAGCCGCTCGACGTCGTCGGTGCTCAGTGCCCTGGGGAGCCGGCGGGCCGCAACCGGGGCGCGGACGTCGGCACTCGGGTCCGTGGCGGCACGTCCCTCGAGCACGGCGAACCGGTGCCATCCCCGGACCGCGACCACCGCGCGGCCGGCGGACGAGACGGCGAGCGGGCGTCCACCGTCGGATCCGGTGCGCAGCACCTCGACGTACTCGGCGACGTCCGTCCCAGCGACGTCGTCGAGCCGGTCGCGGCCGCGGTCACCCAGGTAGGCGGCATAGCGGGTCAGGTCCCGGCGATACGCGGCGAGGGTGTGCTCGCTCAGGCCCCGCTCGACGGCGAGGTGCGCCAGGTACTCCTCCAGCGCCCGTTCGAGGTCCTCCGGCAGGTCCCGGTCCGGCGCACGCGACCGCTCCGCGGCCGGAGACGACGTCGTGCGGGACACGAGGTGGACCCTACAGCGGGAGGAACGGATCGACCGCCACCGCGACGAAGACGATCGTCAGGTAGGTGATCGAGGCGTGGAACACCTTCATCGCTGCGAGCTTGCCCCGCTCGGGCTGACGCGCCCGCGCCAGCAGCCGCACACAGCCGGCGATGAACCAGGCCCCGGCGACCCCGGTGACGACGGCGTAGACCCACGTCATCCCGGCGACGGGCACGAGGAGGAGGGAGCAGGCCACCATGGCCGCGCCGTAGGCGAGGATCTGGGCGGCGACGGTGGCGTTCGACGCCACGACCGGCAGCATCGGGACCTCGGCCCGGGCGTAGTCCTTCCGGAAGCGCATGGACAGCGGCCAGTAGTGGGGCGGCGTCCAGAAGAAGATGATCCCGAAGAGCACGAGCGCCGCCCAGGAGACGGTCCCCGTGACGGCGGACCAGCCGATGAGCACCGGCATGCACCCGGCCGCGCCGCCCCAGACGATGTTCTGCGTGGTGCGGCGCTTGAGCAGCATCGTGTAACCGACGACGTACATGACGATCGCCGCGAGGGCCAGCCACGCCGACGCCCAGTTGACGAGCAGCCCGAACCACAGCACCGCGAAGACCCCGAGGACGACGGCGAAGACGGCCGCCTGGCGGACCGAGACCACCCCGGTCACCAGTGGTCGCTGCTTCGTCCGGTTCATCAGCCGGTCGATGTCCCGGTCGAGGATCATGTTCCACGTGTTCGCCGACCCGGCGGCGGCGTAGCCGCCGATGACCGTCGCCACCGTCAGCCACAGGCCGGGCCAGCCGTCTGCGGCGAGGAAGAGCGTGGGGACCGTGGTGATGAGGAGCAGCTCGATGATCCGCGGCTTGGTCAGCGCGACGTAGGCCCGGACGAGGTCCGCCCGGCTGGTGCCCGGGCCGGCGGGGCCGGGGCTGGACCGGAGGGTCGAGCGGTCGGACACGTGGGGTGCCACCTCCTGGGTCTGGCGCTCGGGCACCGGTTGCAGACTACGCACGCGTCGTTCCACTTCCCATCTCGCGCTCCGACCGTCGCGGACAGCGCGGGTCACACCATCCTACGGTTGACCCCGTCCGATCCTGCCACTCCCCCGCGGTGCGATCCGGTGCCGATTTCCTCACACTGGGCGACGTCGGCACGAGACGGCAACCGTCGCGCCGCTGCAGGGGGCGGCGGATAGGGTCGATGACATCCGTGTCCTCCGGACGGATCCGGCCGGAGGAGCCAGCCGTACACCGAGGAGAATGAGTGAGCACCAGCCCCAGCCACACCGGATGGACCGAACTCGACCGACGCGCGATCGACACCGCACGCGTCCTGGCGGCGGACGCCGTCCAGAAGGCGGGTAGCGGGCACCCGGGCACCGCGATGAGCCTCGCCCCGGCCGCCTACCTGCTCTACCAGAACGTCATGCGGCACGACCCCTCCGACCCGCACTGGCTGGGCCGGGACCGCTTCGTGCTCTCCGCCGGTCACACCGCGCTCACCCAGTACATCCAGCTCTACTACTCCGGCTACGGCCTGGAGCTCGAGGACATCGAGGCGCTGCGCACGTGGGGCTCGAAGACCCCGGGCCACCCCGAGTACCGCCACACCGAGGGCGTCGAGGTGACGACCGGCCCGCTCGGCCAGGGGCTGGCCAACGCGGTCGGCATGGCCATGGCCGCCCGCCGGGCCCGGGGCCTGCTCGACCCCGACGCCGCTGCGGGCACGAGCCCCTTCGACCACCGCGTCTACGTCATCGCCTCCGACGGTGACCTCCAGGAGGGTGTCACCCACGAGGCCAGCGCGCTCGCCGGGCTCCAGGAGCTGGGCAACCTCATCGTCATCTGGGACGACAACCGCATCTCCATCGAGGACGACACGAACATCGCCTTCCACGAGGACGTGCTCGCCCGGTACGCCGCCTACGGCTGGCACACCGAGCGCGTCGACTGGACGCAGGGCGACACCACCTACGAGGAGGACGCCGACGCACTCCTCGCCGCCATCCGGGCCGGCGAGGCGGAGACCAAGCGGCCGACGATCATCGCGCTCCGCACGATCATCGGGTGGCCCTCGCCCACGAAGCAGAACACCGGGGCCATCCACGGCTCGGCACTCGGCACCGACGAGGTCCGGGCGCTGAAGGAGGTCCTCGGGTTCGACCCCGAGAAGAACTTCGAGGTCACCGACGAGGTGCTCTCCCACGTCCGTCAGGTCCGCGACCGCGGTGCCGCCGCCCGGGCCGAGTGGGAGACGTCCTACCGGGCGTGGCGCACCGCCAACCCCGACGGCGCCGCCCTCCTCGACCGGCTCCAGGCACGTGAGCTCCCCGAGGGCTGGGCCGACGCGCTGCCCACGTTCGAGCCGGGCAAGGACGTCTCGACCCGCTCCGCGTCCGGCACGGTGCTGTCCGCGCTCGCCCCCGTGCTGCCCGAGCTGTGGGGTGGCTCGGCCGACCTCGCAGGCTCCAACAACACGACGATGAAGGGCGAGCCCTCGTTCCTGCCCGTCGAGCGGTCGAGCAAGATGTTCCCCGGCAACCCCTACGGACGCACGCTCCACTTCGGGATCCGGGAGCACGGGATGGGCGCCATCCTCAACGGGATCACCCTCCACGGGCTCACCCGCCCCTACGGCGGCACCTTCCTCACCTTCTCCGACTACATGCGCCCCTCGGTGCGTCTCGCCGCGCTCATGGGCATCCCGACGACCTTCGTGTGGACCCACGACTCCATCGGCCTCGGTGAGGACGGCCCGACGCACCAGCCGATCGAGCACCTCGCCGCCCTGCGCGCGATCCCCGGCCTCGACGTCGTGCGGCCGGCCGACGCCGCCGAGGTCGCCGTCGCGTGGCGCACCATCCTGGAGAACACGGAGCGGCCCGCCGGCCTCATCCTCACGCGGCAGAACGTCCCGAACCCGGAGCGCGGCACCGGCGCAGCCGAGGGCGACACCCTGGCCAGTGCCGAGGGCGTGGCCCGCGGCGCCTACGTGCTCGCCGAGGCCACCGACGGCGCCCCGGACGTCATCCTCATCGCGACCGGCTCCGAGGTCCAGATCGCCCTCGCCGCCCGGGAGACGCTCCAGGAGCAGGGCGTGGCCACCCGCGTCGTGTCGATGCCGTGCCGCGAGTGGTTCGCCGAGCAGGACGACGCCTACCAGGAGGAGGTCCTGCCCTCCTCCGTCAAGGCCCGGGTCTCGGTGGAGGCCGCGGTCGCCCAGGGATGGCACGAGATCGTCGGCGACGCCGGACGCTCGGTCAGCCTCGAGCACTACGGTGCCTCCGCCGCCTACCAGCGGCTGTACGAGGAGTTCGGCATCACCGCCGAGGCGACCGTGGCCAAGGCCCGCGAGTCCCTCGCCGCCGCCGGCCACGACTCCCCCGGCGCTGACCAGGAGCCGGCCAAGGGTGGTACGGGAGACCTGCCGAAGTAGCACACTGGGCCCGGCGGCGCATGCCGCCGGGCCCGCCTTCCTAGGAGGAGCAGACATGACGAACCACCTCGCCGAGCTCAGTCGTCTCGGCGTGTCGATCTGGTTGGACGACCTCTCCCGGGAGCGGCTCGAGGGCGGCGGCGCCCAGTCCCTCGCCTCGCTCATCGCCGAGGACCACGTCGTCGGGGTCACGACGAACCCGTCGATCTTCGCCTCCGCGATGTCCGAGGGGGCCCGGTACGACGCCGACCTCGCAGCGCTGGCCGAGCAGCACGCCGACGTCACGACGGCGATCACCTCGCTCACCACCGCCGACGTCCGTGCCGCGTGTGACCGCTTCGCCGAGATCCACGCCCGCACCGACGGCGTGGACGGCCGGGTGTCGATCGAGGTCGACCCCTACCTCGCCCACGACACGGACGGCACGCTCGCCCAGGCGCGCGAGCTGTGGCAGCTCGTCGACCGACCCAACCTCCTGGTGAAGATCCCGGCGACGGCCGAGGGGCTGCCGGCGATCACCGCGGCGACCGCCGAGGGCATCAGCGTCAACGTCACGCTCATCTTCTCCCTCGACCGCTACCGGGCCGTGGCCGCGGCCTACATCGACGGTCTCGAACGCGCGCACGCGGCCGGGGTGGACCTCTCGACGATCCACTCCGTCGCCTCGTTCTTCGTCTCCCGGATCGACACCGCGGTGGACGCCGAGCTCGACGCTCTCGGCACCGAGGAGGCCCGCGCGCTACGGGGGCAGGTCGCCGTCGCCAACGCCCGGCTCGCCTACCAGGCCTACGAGGAGATCTTCGCGACCGAACGGTGGGCCGCGCTCGCCGCCGCGGGCGCCCGCCCGCAGCGGCTGCTCTGGGCCTCCACCGGGGTCAAGGACCCCGCCTACCGGGACACGAAGTACGTCGAGGAGCTCGTCGTCCCCGGTGTCGTCAACACGATGCCCGAGGCCACCCTGCGGGCAGTCGCCGACCCCGCCGAGCTCCGCGGGGACACCGTCCGTGACGGGTACGACGCCGCCCACGAGGTGCTCGCCACGCTCGAGCGTCTCGGCGTCTCCTACCCGGACGTCATGGACCGGCTCGAGGCCGAAGGTGTGGAGAAGTTCGAGCAGAGCTGGGACGAGCTCACCGAGCGCGTCTCGACCGGGCTCAAGGTGCCGGGGCGGCAATGAGCCCGGTGAGCGCGGTCGTCACCTGGGCCGGCGACGAGGGGACCGCGGTCGTCGAGGTCAGCGCGACGGGAGCGGCCGCCGCTGCGGTGCACGCCGCCGTGCCCGAGCTGCTCGCCGACCGCGTCGCCTCCCGGCTCAGCGCCCAGGACGCCACGCTCTGGGGCGACCAGCACGCCCCCCACGTCACGGACCGGCTCGGCTGGACCGACCTGCACCGCACGTCCCGCGACCTCGTCGGCCGGGTGGTGGCGCTGCGCGACGAGCTCCGGGCCGAGGGGCTGGACCGTGTCGTGCTCGCCGGGATGGGGGGCTCCTCGCTCGCAGCGGAGGTCGTCGCGGGCACGTTCGGGGCCCCGCTGACCGTTCTGGACTCGACCGCACCGACGCAGGTGGCCCGCGCCCTGGAGGGCGATCTGCGCCGCACCGTCCTCGTCGTCGCGTCCCGGTCGGGGACGACGGTCGAGACGGACTCCCACCACCGGGCGTTCGTCAGCGCCTTCCGCGCCGCAGGCCTCGACCCGGCGCGGCATCTCGTCGTCGTCACCAAGCCGGGGTCCCCGCTCGCGGAGCAGGCCCGGTCCGAGGGCTACCGGGCCGTCTTCACCGCCGACCCCCGCATGGGCGGCCGCTTCTCGGCGCTGTCCGCCTACGGGCTGGTCCCCAGCGGTCTCGCCGGCGTCGACGTCGGCCGTCTCCTCGACGAGGCCGCGGACGTCGCGGACTTCTTCGGGGAGGACGCCGAGGCCAACCCGGCGCTCGTCCTCGGGGCCGCGCTCGCCGGAACCCGCCCGCTGCGTGACGCGGTCCTCCTCGTCGAGGCCGGCAGCGGGCTCTACCGCTTCTCGGACTGGGTCGAGCAGCTCATCGCGGAGTCGCTCGGCAAGGACGGTCGTGGGCTCGTGCCCGTCGTCGTCGGCGAGAACGCCCCGGAACTGGCCGCCCCCGGGCCGCACACGCTGCCGGTGCTCCTCTGCCCGCTCACCGACGACGACGTCACCGCCGAGGTGGACGAGGTGGCCGACGCCTCCGCCCCGACGTCGCACGTCGCGGTGAGCGGGGAGTTCACCACCTCGGAGGACACCGCGCCCGCACACGGCACGGAGGTCACGGTCGCCGGCTCGCTCGGCGGGATGTTCCTCCTGTGGCAGCACGCCGTCGCGGTCGCCGGGCGGATGCTCGGCGTCAACCCCTTCGACCAGCCGGACGTGGAGGCGACGAAGGCCGCGACCCGGGAGTTCCTCGGCGGGATGCCCTCGCTCGAGCCGCCCGCGTTCACCGACTCCGGTGTCGAGGTCCGGGCGCCGCGCTCGCTCCTCGCCGGCGTCGACACCGTCCCGGACGCCGTCGCCACGCTGCTCGGGCGGCTCGACCCGGACCATGGCTACGTGGCGGTGCTCGCCTACCTCGACCGGGAGGGACGGGCCGCGGACCTCCTGCGCGGGGTGCGGGACGGCCTCGCCCGGCGCACCGGTCGGCCGGTGACCTTCGGCTGGGGCCCGCGGTACCTGCACTCCACCGGCCAGCTCCACAAGGGCGGCCCGCCGCTCGGGGTCTACCTCATGGTCACCGGTGGGACCGCCGCGCACGTCTCGATCCCCGGCCGTGACTTCGACTTCACCGAGCTCGTTACGGCCCAGGCGGACGCCGACGCGCGCGTGCTCACCCGCCTCGGCCGGCCGGTGGTGCGTCTCCACGTGGACACCCCCGACGCCCTGGCCTGGCTCACGGGTAGCCTGGCGCGCCGAAGCACCTGACTCGGCCGTGAGGAGACCATGAGTACCGCACCCCCGCCGCCGGCCAACCCGCTGCGCGACCCGAGGGACCGCCGCCTGCCGCGCATCGCCGGGCCGGCCGGCCTGGTCATCTTCGGGGTCACCGGTGACCTCGCCAAGCGCAAGCTGTTGCCCGCGATCTACGACCTCGCCAACCGGGGCCTGCTGCCCCCCTCGTTCGCGCTCACCGGGTTCGCCCGCCGGGACTGGTCCACCGCGGACTTCGCGCAGATCGTCCACGACGCCGTGCGCGAGCACGCCCGGACCGAGTTCTCCGAGCGGACCTGGGCGCAGCTGGCCTCCGGGTTCCGCTTCGTCCAGGGTGAGTTCGACGACGACGCGGCGTTCGACGAGCTGGCCCGGACCGTCGCGGCTCTGGACACCGAACGCGGCACCGGTGGGAACCACGCGTTCTACCTGTCCGTCCCGCCCCGGTCCTTCCCGCTCGTGCTCAACCAGCTCAAGCGCTCGGGGCTGTCCGAGCCTGCGCCGGAGACGTGGCGGCGCGTCGTCATCGAGAAGCCGTTCGGGCACAACCTCGAGTCGGCCCGCGAGCTGGACGCCGTCGTCTCCCAGGTCTTCCCGGAGGACTCCGTCTTCCGCATCGACCACTACCTCGGCAAGGAGACCGTCCAGAACATCCTCGCCATGCGCTTCGCCAACCAGCTCTTCGAGCCGGTGTGGAACAACCACTACGTCGACCACGTCCAGATCACCATGGCCGAGGACATCGGCATCGGGAGCCGGGCCGGGTACTACGACGGGATCGGCGCCGCGCGCGACGTCATCCAGAACCACCTCCTCCAGCTCCTCGCGCTCACCGCGATGGAGGAGCCGTTCTCCTTCGACGCGGACGCGCTGCGCCGGGAGAAGGAGAAGGTGCTCTCCGCGGTCCGGCTCGGTGACGACCTCGCCACGACGACGGCGCGGGGCCAGTACGCCGCCGGGTGGCAGGGCGGTGAGCACGTGCGTGGCTACCTCCAGGAGGACGGCATCGCACCCGGCTCGACCACCGAGACCTACGCCGCCATGCGCCTCGAGGTGGAGTCGCGCCGCTGGGCCGGGGTGCCGTTCTACCTGCGCGCCGGCAAACGGCTGGGACGACGGGTCACCGAGATCGCCGTCGTGTTCAAGCGTGCACCCCATCTGCCGTTCGACCTCGGCCACTCCGGGGAGCTCGGCCAGAACGCGCTCGTGTTCCGGGTGCAGCCGGACGAGGGCGTGACCATCCGCTTCGGCGCGAAGGTCCCCGGGACGGCGATGGAGGTCCGCGACGTGACGATGGACTTCGGCTACGGGAACGCCTTCACCGAGAACTCGCCCGAGGCCTACGAGCGGCTCATCCTCGACGTCCTGCTCGGCGACCCGCCGCTCTTCCCCCACCAGCGTGAGGTCGAGCTGTCCTGGCGGATCCTCGACCCGGTCATCGAGTTCTGGGACTCGGGAGGCAGCCCCGAGCCGTACCGACCCGGGTCCTGGGGCCCGACGAGCGCCGACGAGATGCTGGCACGCGACGGCCGCCGCTGGCGGCTGCCGTAGAGGAGAGACGAGCATGTTCACCACGATGCATGGCACCACCGCCGCCGCGGTCAGCGCCAAGCTCACCGCCCTGCGCCGCGCGAGCGGGGCGCTGACGTTCACCCGCGTCCTTACCCTCATCATCGTCGCCGACGACCTCGCCGGGGCGGAGCGCGGGATCAACGCCGCGAACGGCGCCTCCCGCGAGCACCCGTGCCGGATCATCGCGGTCGTCGCGGGAGAGGGCGGCGACGGGCCGGCGAGCATCGACGCCCAGATCCGGGTGGGCGGCGACGCAGGCCTCAGCGAGGTCGTCATCCTCCAGCCGCGCGGCGGACCGGCCGACGCCATCGACACCCTCGTCATGCCGCTGCTCCTCCCCGACGCCCCGATCGTCGTGTGGTGGACCGACCGGCCGCCGGCCGTCCCCAGCCGGGACCCGCTCGGCGCGATGGCGCAGCGGCGCATCACCGACGTCACGGCCGGTGAGGCACCCCTGGAGATGCTGCGGTCCCTGGCGCCGGGCTACGCCCCGGGCGACACGGACCTGTCGTGGGCCCGCGTCACCCTGTGGCGAGGACTGCTGGCCGCCACGCTCGACGAGCCGCCCCACGTGCCGATCACCCGCGTCCGGGTCACCGGCGCAGACGAACGGCCCTCGGTGTACATCCTCGCGGCGTGGCTCGCGGAGTCGCTCGGTGTCCCGGTGGAGATCGGGGTCGAGGAGTCGCGCGCCATCACCCGGGTCGAGCTGGAGCGGGAGCCCGGACCGATCACGCTGCGCCGCGAGCCGGGCGCCAGCGTCGCGTTCCTCAGCCGTCCTGGGCGCATCGACCAGCGGATCAACCTGCCCGAGCGCATCCTCGCGGACTGCCTCACCGAGGAGCTGCGTCGCCTCGACGCCGACGAGACCTACGGGCGGGTGCTCACCCGTGGGCTCCCGCTCGTCACCCCACCGAAGGAGAAGTGAGTTGACCGAGCCCACTGCCGACCACCCGCCCGTCGTCGTCCACCCCGACGGCGGGCTCCTCGCCCGCGCCACCGCGGCGCGCTTCCTCCTCACGCTGATCGACGCCCAGTCGGTGACCACCCCCGTCCACGTGGCCGTCACCGGCGGCAGCATCCTCATCGACGTGCTGCGCGCCGCCGGCGAGGACCCCCTGCGGGACGCCGTCGACTGGAGCGCGGTCCACGTGTGGTGGGGCGACGAGCGTTTCGTCCCGGACGGGCACGAGCACCGCATCGACCGCGAGGCGATCGACGTGCTGTTCAGCCGGGTTCCCCTGCCGAAGGAGAACCTCCACACCGTCCCGGGTCCGGACCGCGTGTCCGACGTCGAGGCAGCCGCGCGGGCATACACCGAGGAGCTCGCCGGCTTCGCCGCCCCGGGTGCGCAGATCCCGGAGATCGCCGTCGTCCTCCTCGGGATGGGGCCCGACGGTCACGTCGCCTCGCTCTTCCCGGGCCGGCCCAGCCTCGACGTCGAGTCGCTTGGCGCGCTGGCCGAGTCCGACTCCCCCAAGCCGCCGTCCGAGCGCGTCAGCCTCACCCTGCCGACCCTGAACGCGGCACAGCAGGTGTGGCTCATCGTCTCCGGCGAGGGCAAGGCGGACGCCGTCGCCGCCGGGCTGCAGCGCACATCGCTGCCCGAGTCCGCGGACGGCACCGGAGACGGCGAGAGCGTCCCCGCGGGGCGCGTCCAGGCGCGTGCCCGCACCCTGTGGCTCGTCGACGTCCCGGCCACGAAGGCGCTGCAGGCCTGACGTCTCG
>DAHVRG010000029.1 GCA_027322565.1 Georgenia sp. | reverse complement strand
CCCGGTGACGGCGAGCAGCCCCTGCGCGAGCAGCTGGCGCACCACCCCCCGCCACTCCGCCTCACCGAGCTCGGTGCCGATCCCGAAGGTGGAGAGCTCGGTGTGCCGCAGCCGGACCACGCGCTCGGTCTCCTTGCCGAGCAGGATGTCCACGAGATGCCCGGCCCCGTACCGCTGCCCGCGCTCGCGCTCGAGCCGCACGATCGTGGACATGAGCTTCTGCGCCGGGACGGTGCCCTCGAACGCCTCGGGCGGGTTGAGGCAGGTGTCGCAGTTCCCGCACGGCGCGCTCTCCTCCCCGAAGTAGCGCAGCAGCTGCTGGCGGCGGCAGTGCACCGTCTCGCACAGCGCGAGCATCGCGTCCAGGTGGAGGGTCTGGGCGCGCTTGCGCTGCCAGTCCCCCTCGCCGTCGTCGATCATCCGCCGCTGCTGGACGACGTCCTGCAGCCCGTAGGCGAGCCACGCCGTCGAGGGCAGGCCGTCGCGGCCGGCGCGGCCGGTCTCCTGGTAGTAGCCCTCGATGCTCTTCGGCAGGTCGAGGTGGGCGACGAACCGGACGTCCGGCTTGTCGATGCCCATCCCGAAGGCGATCGTCGCGACCATGACGACGCCGTCCTCGCGCAGGAACCGCGCCTGGTGCGCCGAGCGGACCTCGGCGGGCAGCCCGGCGTGGTAGGGCAGGGCGGTGACCCCCTGGGTGGTGAGCCACTCCGCCGTCTTCTCCACCGACGCACGGGAGAGGCAGTAGACGATGCCGGCCTCGCCGTCGTGCTCGTCCTTGATCAGCCGGAGCAGCTGGCGGCGGGCGTCCTGCTTGCGGCCGATGCGGTACTGGATGTTCGGCCGGTCGAAGCTGGAGACGAAGACGTGCGCGTCCTCCAGGCGCAGGTTGGTGACGATCTCCCGGCGGGTCTCCTGGGTCGCCGTCGCGGTGAGCGCGATGCGGGGGACGTCGGGCCAGCGGGCGTGCAGGACGGTCAGGCCTCGGTAGTCCGGCCGGAAGTCGTGGCCCCACTGCGCCACGCAGTGCGCCTCGTCGATGGCGAAGAGCGAGATGTGGACGCGGTCGAGCAGCTCGGTGGCCACGGGCAGCCGCTCGGGGGCCAGGTAGAGCAGGTCGAGCTCACCGTTGAGCAGCCGGCGCTCGACGGCGCGGCGCTCCTCGAAGGACTGCGTGGAGTTGAGGTACGCGGCCCGCACCCCGAGCTGCTCCAGCGCGTCCACCTGGTCGTGCATGAGCGCGATGAGCGGGCTGATGACGATGCCGGTGCCCTCCCGGACCAGCGCCGGGATCTGGTAGCACAGGCTCTTGCCGCCACCGGTCGGCATGAGGACGAGGGCGTCCTCGCCGCGGGTGACCGTCTCGATGATCTCGGCCTGCCGCCCGCGGAAGGAGTCGTAGCCCCACACCCGGGTGAGTGCCTCGAGCGGCGAGGATGCCTGCGACGCCGCGGCCCGCGCCGTCGTCAGCGGTGCCGCAGCCCCGGCCGGGCCTGCCGCGAAGGCGGCGGCCACCTCGGGGTCGTGCAGGTCCCACTCGCCCAGCGCCTCGGGCGGCGGCTCGTCCCACTCGGGCGGCGGCCCGTCCCACGTCTGTGCCACCCCGCCAGGGTAAGCGGTGCCGGCGACGCGCCGGGCGGCGCTGTGGGTGACGCGGGCCGCGGCCCTGCGGCGCGTCGGGGAGCCGGCGTTCCAGGCGCCGAGACGTCCCCGCCGGTTCCAACCTATCGGGCGGTGGGGGGCTTGTGGCAAGGCCCCCACCCTCGCGCAGAATCGTCGGCCGACCAACACCACGGGGGGACTCACATGATCGACGTCATCGTCGTCGGCGGCGGACCGACCGGGACGATGCTGGCCGCCGAGCTCCGGCTGCACGGGGTGCACGCCGTCGTGCTCGAGCGCGAGCAGGAGCCGAGCCGGGTGGTGCGCGCGCTCGGGCTCCACGCCCGCAGTCTCGAGGTGCTCGACCAGCGCGGGGTGCTGACCGCTTCCTCGCCCTGGGCACGACCTACCCGGTCGGCGGGTACTTCGCCGGCATCGCCAGACCCACCCCGCCGGGTCTCGACACGACGCACCCCTACGTCCTCGGCATCCCGCAGCCGGTGACCGAGCGGCTCCTCACCGAGCGTGCCACCGAGCTGGGCGCGGACATCCGTCGCGGCCGGGAGGTGGTCGGGCTGAGCCAGGACGACGACGGCGTGACCGTCCGGCTCTCCGCCGGCACGGAGCTGCGGTCCCGCTTCCTCGTCGGGTGCGACGGCGGCCGCAGCACCGTACGCAGCCTCCTGGGCATCGGGTTCCCCGGTGAGCCGAGCACGGCGGAGACGCTGCTGGGAGAGATGGAGGTGGCGGACCCGCCGGAGACGGTGGCCGCGGTCGTCGCGCGGGTCCGGGCAACCGAGCTGCGCTTCGGCGTCGGCCCGCTGGGAGGGGGGGCTACCGCGTCGTGGTCCCCGCCGAGGCGTCGCCGAGGACCGGCGGGCCGCGCCGACGCTCGCGGACTTCCGCCGGCAGTTGCGCGCCGTCGCCGGCACCGACCTCGGCGTGCACTCCCCGCGGTGGCTCTCGCGGTTCGGAGACGGGACCCGGCTCGCCGACCGCTACCGCCACGGCCGGGTGCTGCTTGCCGGCGACGCCGCCCACGTCCATCCGCCCACCGGCGGGCAGGGGCTCAACCTCGGCCTCCAGGACGCCGTCAACCTCGGCTGGAAGCTCGCCGCGGAGGTGTCCGGCGGGGCGCCGGCGGGCCTGCTCGACAGCTACGAACGCGAGCGGCGCCCGGTGGCGGCCGACGTCCTGGACAACACCCGCGCCCAGATGGAGCTGGTCTCCCCGCAGCCGGGCCCGCGGGCGGTGCGCCGGCTGCTGGCCGAGCTGATGGACCTCGAGGGTGTCACCCGGCACCTCGTCGAGAAGGTCATCGCCACCGACGTCCGCTACGACCTCGGCGATGCGCACCCGCTGCTCGGGCGACGCCTTCCGGACGTCGGGCTGGGGCACGGAGGCAGCCTCTACGGGCTGATGCACGAGGGGCACGGCGTCCTGCTCGACCACACCGGCAGGCTCTCGGTGGCCGGGTGGACGGACCGGGTCCGGCGCGCCGTCGGGAACGGCACGCAGCCCGACCGGCCGCCCGCCGTCTTGGCCCGGCCCGACGGCCACGTGGCCTGGGTCGGGGAGGAGCAGCGCAGCCTGGACGACGCGCTCGCGGTAAGGTTCGGCGCGCCGCACGCGTGACGGTGGCCTCGTCCACGGTCACCCGTCACTGGGTCCTGTCCGGTGGGTCGGCCGCGTGCGGCGGTGCCACCCGATGGGCGACGCCGCCGCCGGCGCGGCTCAGCCGCCGAAACCGTCGAGGATGTTGCCCCGCATGAAGTCCATGTCGAAGCGCAGTCCGAGCCCCGGCCCGGTGGGCAGCCGCAGGCGTCCACCGGAGTTGTCGAGCGGCTCCTGGAGGAACTGGTTGTAGGCGGACAGCTCGTACCGGCTGGTCTCGATGCGGTAGAAGTTCGGCGTCGTGACCATGACGTGGCCGCCCGCGACGAGGTTGACCGGCCCCGCGGCGTCGTGCGGGCTCACCGGCAGGTAGTAGGCCTCGGCC
>DAHVRG010000015.1 GCA_027322565.1 Georgenia sp. | reverse complement strand
CAGCTCACTTCCCGGCGACAGCCCACTTCCCGGCGACAGCCCACTTCCCGACAGCGGCCGGGGAACCGCTCCTGTCCGCCCGGGGCCTGCACGTCGGCTACGGAGACGTCCAGGCCCTGCGCGCGGTCGACCTCGACCTCCGCGCCGGCGAGGTCACGGCCGTCATGGGCCGCAACGGCTCCGGGAAGTCCTCGCTCCTCTGGGCGCTCCAGGGCGCCGGCGTCCGCACCTCGGGCCGGGTCCGTCTCGAGGCCGCTCCCGAGGCCCCGGACCCCGCCTCGCTCTCGCCCGCCGCGGCCCGCCGCCACGTCGCGCTGGTCCCGCAGACCCCGTCGCACCTGCTGTACCACGAGTCGGTCGCGGCCGAGTGCGCCGCCGCCGACACCGACGCCGGCGCCCCGGCCGGCACGACCGCCTCCCTCCTCGACCGGCTCGCCCCCGGCACCTCCGCGGCGACGCACCCCCGCGAGCTGTCCGAGGGCGCACGGCTGGCGCTCGCGCTGGCGGTCCAGCTCGCCGCCGCCCCACCCGTGCTCCTCCTCGACGAGCCCACCCGCGGCCTGGACTACGCAGCCAAGGCCCGGCTCGCCGCGGTCCTCCTGGAGCACGCCGACCGGGGCGGGGCGGTCGTGCTCACCAGCCACGACGTCGAGTTCGTCGCGGGCTGCGCCACCCGGGTGGTCACCCTCGCGCAGGGAGAGGTCGTGGCCGACGGTCCGGCACGCGAGGTCCTCGTCTCCTCCCCCACCTTCGCGCCGCAGACGGCGAAGGTCCTCCACCCGCTCGGCTTCCTCACCGTCGCCGAGATCCGCGAGTCCCTCGGGGTGCGGACGTGACGGCCGTCCCGCTGCCCGCCCGTACGCTGGTCGCCCTGGCCGTGACCGGCGTCGTCGGGCTGGTCGTGTTCCTCTGGCCGCTCTTGCTCACCGAGACGACGAGCGCCGACCTCGCCCACGTGCCGGTGATCCTCGGGGTCGTGCTGCTCCTCGTCCTCGTCGTCCTGCTCGTCGCGGTCACCGACGGCGGCATCGACGTCAAGGCGGTGGCGCTGCTCGGGCTGCTCTCCGCGGTGGGCGCGGTGCTCCGCCCGCTCGCAGCAGGGACGGCGGGGATCGAGACGGTGTTCCTCCCCCTCGTGCTCGGCGGGCGGGTGCTCGGCCCGGGTTTCGGGTTCGTCCTCGGCTCGACCACGCTCTTCGCCTCGGCGCTGCTCACCGGTGGCGTCGGTCCGTGGCTGCCCTACCAGATGCTCGCCGCCTCCTGGCTCGCGATGGGCGCGGGCCTCCTCCCCCGGCGCGTCCGCGGGCGGGCGGAGATCGCGCTGCTCGTGGGCTACGCCGTCGTCGCCTCCTTCGCCTTCGGTCTCGCGATGAACTTCGCCTTCTGGCCGTTCCAGCTCGGGCTGGGCACCGAGCTGTCCTTCGTTGCCGGTGCTCCGGCCGGGGAGAACCTGCACCGCTTCCTCCTCTACTCCCTCGCGACCTCGCTCGTGTGGGAGATCGGACGGGCGACGACGACGGCGCTGGGGATCGTCCTCGTCGGCAGGCCGGTGCTCTCGACGCTCCGGCGCGGTGCCGCCCGAGCGGGGTTCGTGCCGCCGGCACCGACGGGCGGTGCGGCCCGGCCGCCGCGCGACGTGCCGGCGGGGTGAGACACTCACCTGCGATGTCCCCCTCCGTGCGCCGCACCGTGCTCGTGCTCGCCGTCCTCCTCCACCTCGCCGTGCTCTACGCGCCGACGGTGCCGGACACCGGCGTGTCCGGCGTGCCGGGTGCTGACAAGACCGCGCACGTGGCGGTGTTCGCGCTCGTCGTGGCGGCCGCACTGTGGGCGGGGCTCCCGGCCCGCGTCGTCGTGCCGCTCGGGCTGGCGCACGCCGTCGTCAGCGAGGTCGTCCAGCACGCCGCCTACCCGGGGCGGTCGGGGGACGTGTGGGACGTCGTCGCCGACGTCGTCGGGGTCGGGCTCGGCTGGGGAGCGGTCGCGCTCGTCAGGGCGCGACGCGACGCGCGACGACCATCCGGTCGCGTCCGCTGAGGTCCGGCACCGTACGGACGTCGGTGAACGCGCCGATGACCGCGGCGGCCTCACGGACGGCGGCCGCCTGCACCTCCGCGTGCTCCATGACGACGACACCACCGGGGCGCAGGAGGCGGGCCGCGGTGCGCAGGACGGCCCGCGGGACGTCCAGGCCGTCCGCGCCACCGCCGTAGAGCGCGAGGTCAGGGTCGTGGTCGCGGACCTCGGGGTCCTGCGGCACCGCGTCCGGTGGCACATAGGGCGGGTTGGAGACGACGACGTCGACCGTGCCGTCGAGCTCGGGCAGCGCCGACGCGGCGTCACCCGCGACGAGCGTGACCCGGGGGTCCAGGTCCGCGACGTTCCGACGGGCCAGCTCGAGGGCCGGCGGGCTCAGCTCGACGGCCCACACCTCGGCGGCGGGTACCTCGGTGGCGACGGCGAGCGCGATCGCGCCGGAGCCAGTGCACAGGTCGACCACGCGTGGGACCGGCCGGCCGCGCGCTGCGGCGATCGCCTCCTCGGCGACGAGCTCGGTCTCCGGGCGCACGACGAACGCGCCTGGGCCGGCGGTGAGCCGCAGGTGTCGGAAGTACATCTCGCCGGTGATGTGCTGGAGCGGCTCCCGGCGCCGGCGCCGGTCGACGAGCGCGGCGTAACCGGTGAGCTGGGCGGGAGTCGGTGGGCCGGCGAGGATGAGCGGGCTGCCGGCGACGTGCTCGGCGAGCAGCCGGGCGTCGACGTCGGGTGAGGGCACGCCGGCCTCCGCGAGGAGCTCGCGCGCCCCGCGGACCGCGGCACGCCACGAGATCTCCCGAGCGCCGGGAGCTGGGCTCTCGCCGGGAAGTGGGCTCTCG
>DAHVRG010000328.1 GCA_027322565.1 Georgenia sp. | reverse complement strand
TCCGGCGCGGCCGGCCATGGCGACCGGCGACCCCGGGATCACGCGTCACAGGTAGGGACGCAGCTCCCGCCACAGCGACTCGCCGTCCGGCCCCGCGACGGCAGGTACCTGGCGGCGGCCGGAGACCCGGCCGCCATCGTGACCCTTGCCCATGTCGGAGGCCTGGGGTGTGCCGTGCGCCAGCACGTGCTCACCCGCCGTCAGCCGGCGGATGCCGATGGCCACCACCCGGTCGGGGTGCTCCCGGGCGAGCTCGGCGTAGATCTCCGGGTCGTGCTGGCCGTCGTCGCCGATGAGCAGCCACCGCACGTGGGGGAAGTCGATGAGCAGCCGGCGCAGCGTGGTGCGCTTGTGCTCCTGGCCGCTGCGGAACCACCCGGTGTTGGTCGGCCCCCAGTCGGTCATGAGCATCGGGCCGGTGGGCAGCCCGCTGCGTCGGAAGAACCGTTCGAGCGCCGGCACCACGTTCCACGCCCCGGTGGACAGGTAGAACACGGGGGCACCGGGCAGTGCCGACCCCAGGCGGCGGAACAGCTCGGCCATGCCCGGGACGGGCTGGCGCGCCGTCGTGTGCCGCGCGAACGTGTTCCACGCCGCGACCAGCGGCCGCGGCACCCGGGTGACCATGACGGTGTCGTCGATGTCGCTGACGATGCCGACGCGGGTCTCCGGGCCGATGACGAGCACCTGCGCCGTCACCGGCTTCGCCCCGCGCGCATGCACGCTGATCTCGTGTCGGCCGGCCGGGAGCCCGTGGTCCGGGACGAGGACGTCGAGGTACCCGCCGCGGTCGGCCCGTGCCTGGTGTGTCCGCCCGCCGATCTCGACGGCCACCGGGAGGTAGGCCACCGGTGCGGTGAGGAAGGACTGCCAGCCCCGCTCCGCCTTCTCCGCCTCGGCGAGCTCGCGTGAGGTGGCGCCGACGTCGGCGGCCGCCGGTGCGGTGTCGTCCGGGGCGCGGAGCAGCACTCGGGCCAGGACGCGCAGGGTGTCGGCGTTCCCGTACCCGGTGTACGGGATGGTCGCCGGCCGCCAGCCGTGCTCCTTGAGGTAGGGGATCAGCCGGCGGTTGACCGAGTCCTCGAGGTTGGCGGCGATCCCGGTGCGAGCCATGGCACGAACGCTAGGGGAGGGCAACGGGGGGTGCAGGTCCGACGCACCCCGCCCCCGGGTCCGGGAGCGGGGTACGGCCGTGGTGCTCAGCGCGCCGGCGGCGGACCGCCCGGGGGCGGGTTGCCGATGTCGCGGCGCTCGATGTACTCGGCGTGGCTGGTGTTGCGGCGCTGCCGTTGCATGGCGAACGCGAGCACCAGGGCGAGCACGCCGACCACCATGAGGATGTAGCCGATCGTGTTGATGTTGAAGACTTCCCACGTGTCCGGGGACAGCCCGAAGGCGAGGATCGCCCCCACGACGATGAGGAAGATCCCTCCACCGATGCCCATCTCGTACGTCCTTCCGTCGGCAGCTGGTGTCACGAGTGTGGTCGTGCCGGGGGCCCGCCGCACCCTGAGGAGCCGGTCCGACCGCGGCGGGCGGTGCCTCAGGCGGGGCGCTGGAGGGTGTGCTCGCGCCGCCCGGCCGCCCGCAGGAGCGGGCTGCACACCAGCCCGACGAGGAGCGCCGCGGCGGCGGCACCCGCGACGACGGCGAACCCGCCGCGCGAGCCGTACAGGTCGATGAGCATGCCCGAGAGCGACGCCCCCACGGACACCCCGACACCGATGGCTGCGGCGAGCCAGGTGAACCCCTCGGTGATGCGCCGGGCCGGGACGATGAGTTGGACGAAGGAGTTGCCGTTGGTGATCGTCGGCGCGATGGCGAAACCCGCGAGGAACCCGGCGAGGGCCAGTGCCGCGATCGACCCGACGAGGAGGAAGCTCGCCGTCCCCACGGTGAGCAGGGCGGTGCCGATGACGAGCCGCAGCCACAGTGGGCTGGACCACACGCGCGCCCCGTAGGCCAGGGCGGAGATGAGCGAGCCGAGCGCGAGGGAGGCGAGCACCGGTCCGGCGAGCCCCGGGGCGCCCTGCTCGGCGGTGAAGGCGACCACCGAGACGTCGATGCCGGCGAACATGATGCCGGTGGCGAAGAAGATGACGAGGAGGACGACCAGCGCCCCGCTCACCAGCGGCTCGGTCGGGCTCGCGGTCCGGGCGGGCCGCCCGGTGGCGGGCGGCTCCGTCTCCCGCTGGGACAGCAGCCAGTACCCGCCGACGAGGATGGCGAGGATCGGCACGACGAGTGCGGACCACGGCGTCACGCTGGTGGCGAGGAAGGTGGCGATGATCGGCCCGCAGATGAACGTCAGCTCGTCGAGCGCCGACTCCAGCGAGTAGGCGGTGTGGATCTGCGAGGGCTTCTCCAGGACCACACCCCACCTGGCCCGGACGAGCGCGTTGAGCGAGCCGATCGTCGCGCCGGCGAGCCCCGCGGCGGCGTAGAGCACCGGCTCGGGGGCATGCTGGACGGCGGCCACGACGAGTCCGGCGAGCCCCACGCAGGCGACGGCGAGTGACGGGCGCATGACCCGGGCCTGACCGTACCTGTCGACGAGCTTGGCCAGCTGCGGCGAGCAGAGCGCCTGGACGACGACGAACACCGCCGACACCCGCCCGGCCATGCCGTAGGAGCCGTACAGCGCGGCCACCATGAGGACGATCCCGAGGCCCACCATCGGGGTGGGGAGGCGCGCGATCAGCCCGGCAAGGGTGAAGCGCAGGGCACCCGGCCGGGCCAGCACGTCGCGGTACGGCCTGAGCACCCGAGCATTCTTTCATCCCGGGGCGCCCGCGCCCGCTCACATCCCGGCGCTGCCGCGCCCCGCTCGCACGCGTCCCTCCGCCCGGCGCCGACGCCGTCCGGGCTCGGTCCCGGCGCGTGCTGCCCGGGCTCGGGGCCGGCTACTCCAGGGCGGCGTCGACCACCGACTTGGCCTCGGCCTGGACCTGGGCGAGGTGCTCCGGCCCGCGGAAGGACTCGGCGTAGATCTTGTACACGTCCTCCGTGCCGGAGGGCCGCGCGGCGAACCAGGCGTGGTCGGTGGTCACCTTGAGCCCGCCGATCGGCTCACCGTTGCCGGGGGCCGTGACCAGCCGCCCGGTGATCGGGTCGCCGGCGAGCGTCGTCGCCGTGACCGCCTCGGGGCTGAGCGCGCCGAGCCGGGCCTTCTGCTCCCGGGTGGCCGGGGCGTCGATGCGCGCGTAGGCGGAGTCGCCGAAACGCTCGACCAGCTCCGCGTGCAGGTGGCTCGGGCTGCGTCCGGTGACCGCGATGATCTCCGCCGCGAGCAGGGCGAGGATGATGCCGTCCTTGTCGGTGGTCCACACGGTGCCGTCGCGGCGGAGGAAGGAGGCGCCCGCGGACTCCTCCCCGCCGAACCCGACGGAGGAGTCCAGCAGGCCCGGGACGAAGTACTTGAAGCCGACGGGCACCTCGAGGAGCCGGCGCCCCAGGCCCGCGGCCACCCGGTCGATGAGCGCCGAGGAGACCAGGGTCTTCCCGACGGCCGCGGCGGCGGGCCAGCCCGGCCGGTGGGTGAAGAGGTAGTCGATGGCCACGGCGAGGTAGTGGTTGGGGTTCATCAGCCCGCCGTCGGGGGTGACGATGCCGTGGCGGTCGGAGTCGGCGTCGTTCCCGGTGGCGACGTCGTACGGCGCCGGCCCGCCGTCCTGCGGCTGCATGACCGAGAGCAGCGAGGCCATCGCGTACGGGGAGGAGCAGTCCATCCGGATCTTGCCGTCCCAGTCCAGGGTCATGAACGACCACGTCGGGTCGACCCGTGGGTTGACCACGGTGAGCTCCAGCCCGTACCGCTCCCCGATGGCGCCCCAGTACTCCACGGCGGCGCCGCCGAGCGGGTCCGCCCCGATCCGCACCCCGGCGCGGGCGATCGCCTCGACGTCGACGACGCTGGCGAGGTCGTCGACGTAGGCGGCCAGGAAGTCGTGGCGGCGGGTGGTCTCGGCGGCCAGCGCCCGCTCCAGCGGGATGCGCGGCACCCGGTCGACGCCGGAGCGCAGGATCTCGTTCGCGCGGGCGGCGATCCACGACGTCGCGTCGGAGCCCGCCGGTCCACCGTGCGGCGGGTTGTACTTGAAGCCGCCGTCGCGGGGCGGGTTGTGCGACGGGGTGACGACGATGCCGTCCGCCCGGCCCGGCCCCTCCACCCGCGCCCCGGCGGCGGTGCCCGCGCCGTTGGCCAGGAGGATGGCATGCGAGACGGCGGGGGTGGGCGTCCAGGAGCCGCGGGCGTCGACCCGCAGCTCGACCTCGGCCGCCGCGAGCACCTCCACCGCCGTGCGCCAGGCCGGCTCGGACAGCGCGTGGGTGTCGCGGCCGATGAACAGCGGGCCGTCGGTGCCCTGCGCGCGGCGGTACTCGACGATGGCCGCCGTCGTGGCGACGATGTGTGCCTCGTTGAAGGCGGAGTCGAGGCTCGAGCCGCGGTGGCCGGAGGTGCCGAACACGACCCGCTGGGCGGGGTCGTCGACGTCCGGGCTGCGGTCGTAGTAGGCCGCGACGACCGCGTCGACGTCGATGAGGTCCTCGGGACGGGCGGGGGTACCGGCTCGCTCGTGCATGGTTCGATCCTGCCACCCGCTGCGGCCCCGGCACAGCGCGTCGGCCCCGGCACCGTGCCGGCGTCCGGGGTGGCCGTGCGCCCGGGAGGGCGGGTGCACGGTGCCGAGGCGGGCGCCCGGTCCGGCGTGCCGGGCGGCGGACCGCGGCGCATCCGGCGGGGAGGACGGGCGGGAACCGCCACCCGCCGTCGGGTTACGGTGGAACCATGGAGGACGTCGACCAGCCACCGGACCTGACCGTCCAGGACCTCGACCCCGCGGCCCCGGTCCCGCCCGGTCACGCCGTCCTCGACGTTCGCGAGCAGGACGAGTGGGACGCCGGGCACATCGCCGGTGCCACGCACATCCCCCTCGGCGAGCTGCCGAGCCGCCTCGACGAGCTGCCGGACGAGGACCTCCTCGTCGTCTGCCGCTCGGGGGGCCGGTCCATGCGCGCCTCCGCGTGGCTCAACCACACCGGGTTCACCGCCCGGAACCTCACCGGCGGCCTGCGGGCCTGGACCGCCGCCGGCCTGCCGCTGACCAGCGACGACGGCGAGGAGCCCCACCTCCTCTAGGCCCCGGTGGGCGTCGACCGGCGAGAGCCGCAGCGAGGTGAGCGGCCACGCGGCGTCGGCCACGTGCTGCGCGCCGCCGCCGGTCGCCGCGGACGGCGGTCCGCCTCCGCGGACGGGCGACGCGACGGGCGCAGCCGGGCGGATAGGCTTGCTGACCATGGGTAAGAAGAGCCGCAAGCGCCAGTCCCAGCCCGCGCGTCCGAAGCGGGTCGAGGTCCCCTACGTCGAGCGTCCCTTCGAGGGGCTGCCGGGGGAGACCGACTGGGTCGCGCTGCGCGAGGTGGTCCCGGCCGCGACCGCCACCGTGCGCACCACGGAGGAGTACGGCGCACAGGAGGTCGTCGTCGCGACGATGCTGCCGGACCTGTGGCCGGCGCTGCACCGTGAGGACGGCACCATCCTCGTCGGCCTGCAGACCGCGGCGAAGTCGGGTGACGCGAGCCGGGACGTGGCCGCGGCCCTGATCCTCGCACTCGAGGCCGAGCCCGGCACCCCGGTGACCAACCTCGGCATCCTCGAGCCCGGCCCGCGCCTGCAGGACGTGCTCGACCTCTCCGTGCCCTTCGAGCCCGTCCTGCACGACGACTTCGGGTTCTGGCTCGCCGAGGACCAGCGCGAGGACTCCGACGTCGCGGCCGCCGTCGAGCAGTCCAGCGAGGGCATCGTCCCCACCGTCGCGGTCGACGGCGTCACCTCCGCCTACTGGTGCCGGATGGGCCGGGAGGTCCTCCGCTGGGCACGGCCCGAGCCGCAGGAGGATGTCCTGGACGCCATCGCCCGGCTCCACGCCCGCCGCGAGTCCGAGCTGGAGGAGGGGGCCCGGTTCGTCGGCGCCTTCCGCACCAGCGGGATCCTCATCCCGGTGTGGGAGCTCAACCCCGGCACGGAGGCCGA
>DAHVRG010000323.1 GCA_027322565.1 Georgenia sp. | reverse complement strand
GGCGGCGGCCTGGGGACTGTCCAACGCCCGGTTCGACGTGCGCGACGCCGCGGACCTCACCGAGCGCGAGAGCCACGACCTCGTCACGGCCTTCGACGCCATCCACGACCAGGCGGCACCCGCACGGGTGCTGGCCAACATCGCGCGGACCCTGCGGCCGGCGGGACGTTCCTCATGGCGGACATCGCCGCCTCGAGCAGACTGGAGAACAACCTCGAGCTCCCGTGGGCCGCCTTCCTGTACGCGATCTCGACGGTGCACTGCATGTCGGTCTCACTCGCCCAGGGCGGTGCGGGACTGGGGGCGGCGTGGGGTGTGGAGCTCGCCGAGGAGATGGTCCGCGCGGCCGGCTTCACCTCCGTCGTGGCCCACCGACTGGAGGTGAACCCCTTCCAGGTCTACGTCGTGGCGCGGCGCTGAGACCGACGCACCGCTCCCCCACCGGAGCGGCGCGGGGCGTCCCTCGGATCTGGGGTAAGATCGAGCCCTACCCATGCTGCGCGACAGGTGTCGCCCATGGGTCGGGGGGACACGAGAACCCGGGGGACACGACGACGTGGCGACGTCGTCGCCACGGCCTGCCTCACGAGGAAGCCGCTCATGCCCCAGTCCGCCCCCGTCCCCGCCCGCAGCAGGAAGGTCAAGGCACTGCTCGCCGGTGGGCTCGTCCTCGGTGTCGGTGCCGCCGTCACGCTCGCGTCGTGGACCGACGAGGCGTACGTCGAGGCGACGTTCGGCACCAGCTCCTTCAACGTCCAGGTCACCAGCGACGGTGGTACGGCCTGGGAGGAGGCCGACACCCCGGGCACCGCGTCCGCCCTGATCTTCAGCCTCGGCTTCGACACGTTGGAGCCGGGCGCCACCGTCTACGCCCCGGTGTCGCTGCAGACCGACCCTGCGGGCTCGGTCGCGGGGACGGTGACCCTCGAGGGTGCCGCGGCCGGCGCCGGCGGGGACGAGGCACTCTTCGACGCCCTGCGGTACACCGTGACCGCCCTGGAGGAGGACACCCGCTGCGCGGCCGGCAGCGTCGCGGGCGAGACGCTGGCTGACGGTCCGCTCACCACCGGCTCGGACCCCGGTGCGATCACCCTCGCGGCGGACGGCGGGAACCAGGTCGACCTCTGCTTCGCGGTGTCGCTGCCCCGGGACGTCGACCGGAACACCGCACTCCAGGGCGTCTCGACGAGCGCGCTGTGGCGGTTCGCCGCGTCGTCGGACGACGCCTGATCCGATGGCGGTCCGGGACCACCTGCTCACCGTGGCTGCGGTCGCGGGGGCCATGTGCCTCACCCTCGTCGCCGCGGCGCTGGTGGCGGACGTCTCCCTCGTCATCTTCCGGAGCGGCTCGATGTCCCCCGCAATCCCCTCCGGCAGTCTCGCCGTCGTCCGCGAGGTGGCGAGCGAGGACGTCGAGGTCGGCGACGTCGTCACGGTGGAGCGCCCCGGTCGCCTCCCGGTGACCCACCGCGTCGTCGCGATCGAGCCCACCGACCCGGTGACGATGACGCTGCAGGGGGACGCCAACCCGACCCCTGACGCGGAGACGTATGCCGTCGAGACCGTGCGGCGTGTGCTGTGGTCGGCCCCGGAGCTCGGGCGGGTGGTCGCCCGGCTCCGGCAGCCGTACGTCCTCGGGGCGACGGCGCTCGGGGTCGCGGTGCTCGTCGCCTGGTCCACCTACCGTGCGCCCGCGGCGGTGGAGCAGTCGTGAGGCAGCGACGTCCCGCCGCACGTCGGTGGCTTCTCGGCTCCCTCACGACGGCAGCCCTCGCACTTACCCCGCTCGCCGCGCAGGCGGCCCCGCCCGAGGAGCCGGGGCCGGGCGCCGGCACCTACCTCCGCCTGGACAGCAGCGGCGAGACCTTCCGGCTCTCCCCCGGTGACAGCGTCCGGTGGCAGGTGGGCGTCGACCTGCTCGACCCGCCCAGCCCCGCGGACATCGCCCTGCGGCTCACCTCCTCCGGCCCGACGACGACCCTCCCGGGCGTTCTGTCGCTCGCGATGCACTGGTGCGCGGCCCCAGACCACGGGTGCGCCGAGGCAACCACTGTCCTGCCGCCGACGCCCGCCGGTGAGCTGACCGAGGCGCCGCTCGACCTCACCGGGCTCAGCCCGGGCCGGCTGCTCGTGACCGCGACGCTGCCCTCCGACGCGCCCCGAGAGGCGCAGGGGCAGGAGCTCCGCCTCGCCGTCGACGCCCGCGCCGGCGGGGCGGACGGCCCGGGCAAGGACGTCGTCACGGACCCGCTCCCCACCACCGGGGCCACCCTGCTCCCGCCCGCCCTGCTGGCGGCGGCGGCCGTGCTCACCGGCCTCGGCCTCGCCTGGGTACGGCGCCGGGCCGTCCGGCGGCCGGGGCGGTGGGCCGCGCGATGACACCGGCACCGGGGAGGCACCGTTCCGGCCCAGCGCAGCGTCGCACGGCCCGCGCGCGGCTCACCGTCATCGCCGCGACGCTCGTCGCGGTGCTCGGGCTCGGCCAGACGGCCACCCTGACGGACGCCGGGTGGACCGACCAGGCGTACACCGAAGGCACCCTCTCCACCGGGTGGTGGGCGCGGGCGCTCGCACGCGCCCAGCTCATCGAGGTCGACGGCCTCGGGCTGGAGCTCCTCGACGTCACGACGACCGCGGCCGAGTACCCGCACGCGCCCGGCCCGGCGACCTCCGCCGTCGACGTCGACGCGCTCCAGTCCCTCCTCGCGCTCGAGCTCCCGGCCCTCGGGCTGCCGCTCGTCGGCGACGGCACCAACAGCGGCCTCCTCGACCTGGGCCCGTCCGCCGGTGCCGGCCTGCTCAACGGGTACGCCGCCGCCGCGGACCACTCCACCGCCACGGCGGCCGCGGGGACCGTGACCGACGACGGCGCGGTGGACCTCTCACCGGTCGCCGACCCCTCCGACACCGACCTCGCCCGCCTCGACCTCACCGCGCTGCTCGACCAGCTGCGGCTCAGCGGTCTCACCGACGCCGTGGTCGACGACGTCTCGCTGGGGCTCGGCGCCCTCGCCTCGAGCGCCACCTGGGAGGCGGGCGCGGCGCCGGAGGCCGACTACGTCCTCGCCGGCGCCGAGCTCCAGCTGAGCAGCCCGCTCGTCGGGGAACTGGTCGGCGGCCTGCACGGCGCGGTGAGCACGCTGGGCGACCGGCTCAACGGACTCCTCGGGCCGGAGGGACCGCTCCAGCGCGCACTCGACCTCCTCGCCGTAGTCTCCGTCGACCTCGCCGTCGTCGTGGTGGACCTCGGCCGACCCGAGCTGCACGCCTCGGTCGGTCTCGGGGCACTCGTCGACGAGCTGCTCGCCACGCCCCTGGTGGACGACGACGGACTCGTGACGATCGGCCTCACGAGCGGCCTCGTATCCGTGGACCTGCGGCGTCTCGTCGACGGCGGGGACCTCAACGACCTGCCGCCCAACACCGAGCTCCTCACGGCGAAGAACCGCGACCGGATCGTCGCCTCGGTCACCGGGCTCCTCGAGAGCATCGTCGACCGGGTCCTCACGGCCGTGGAGGCGACCCTCCTGGAGACGTCGCTCCACCTCCGGCTCGGGGCCACGCTCACGGTGGCCGTCCCCGTCGTCGACCTCGACATCGTCGCGGACATCACGGTCGGGGACCTCCTCGCCGGAGAGCCGCTCGACCTGGACGTCCACGGCGACCTGCTCGGCAGCATCCCCGTCGGACAGTTGCTCGACGGCCTGCTCACGCCGGTCACCCGCCTCGTCGTCCCTGCCCTGACCGGGGCCCTGGGCACGCTCCTGGACACCACGCTGCCCCGCCTCGTCGGCGAGCTGGTGGAGCCGGTCGTCACCCCGGTGACCGGAACGCTGCTCCCCGTGCTCGACCCGCTGCTCTCCGAGCTGCTCCGGGTCACCGTCAACAGCCAGGAGCTCACCGGGCCGCCCGGTGAGGAGACGTTCACCGCGCGTGCCCTGGCCGTCGAGCTCCTCCCCCTGCTCGGCGCGGCGTCGGCGACCGTGAACCTCGCCTCATCGACTGTCCAGGTGTGGCAACCCACCGGGGAGCGCGCCCCGTCCACGCCGGACCGGGAGGGCACGTCGACGCCCGCCCCTGGGCTGCTCGGCCGGACGACGCCACCGCATCGACCACGTCGAGCTCCGGGTCCGCGACCTGGAGGCCACCGAGCGCGCCTACGGCGCCGCTCGCGGCCGAGAGCTCACGAACGCCGACGGTCGCGGGCTCGCGTGTAGGCCGAGATGCCTTGAGCCCGTGAGCGCGGTGCTGCGCCGGTGTTGGTCTGCAGCACCCGGTTGCTCACGGCCATCCACAGCGCGAAGCCGGCCGCACCGGCCCCGAAGGCGTGGAGCTCGGCACCCCACCGGCGGCCCGGCGGTGCGGCGGCGCGACCGAGCAGGAGACCGCCGCCGAGGTTGAGCAGCCCCCAGACCGCGTTGACCGCCGGGCCCGACCGCCTTCCGGCGAGGGGCGTGAGGTGCTCCTTCCCGGCGGCGGCCGACGCGAGGTGCCCGAGGCTGTTCGCGCACAGGACGCCGCCGGCGAACGCCCTGACCCGGCTGCCTCGCTGCAGTCCCATGGCCCGATGGTACGGCCCGGGCGGTCACCCGTCAGCCGCCACCAGCAGCGTGCCCACCCGGGGCCGGAGGACGACGTCGGAGACGGCGAGGGCGAAGTCGCGGTAGCCGACCGAGCGGCGGGTGAACGTCGACTCGTCGGTTCCCGGCCGGTAGGTGTGGTACCGGCCCGTCGCGGGTGCGTCCGGGAGGAACGCCGGTGGCGGGACGAGGTAGGTCCACCGGTCCCCCGCGTCGCCGGCCTCCAGGTGGTCGCGCAGCGCGGCGTGGGCACGACCGCGCGGCAGGGTCACCCGCGGGAAGGCTGGGTCCTGCCAGAACCTCCGGCCGCCCGGCATGCGCAGCGCGCCGGCCCCACCGACCGTCACGACGAGCGGGGGCTCGGCGCCCGGCGCGGACCCGGTGATGCGGTGGTGGAGGTCGATGAGCGCGTTCCCGGGGATGTCCTCGCGGAGCCGGACCGCGTTGACGACGACGTCCGCCTCGTGGAGCGCGGCACGGATTGTGGCCGGGTCGTCCAGGTCGACGACGGCGACGTGCGCGTGCCCCGGGACCCGGCCGAGGTCCCTTCTAGCACGGATGGCGGCGGTGGTCTCGGCCCGGCCGGCGAGGTGGGCGAGGACGGCCGAGCCGGCTCGGCCGGTGGCGCCGAGGACGAGGACGCGGGTCATCGGACGAGTACCTGCTGCTGGGCCGGACGGGGCCCCCGGAAGGCGAGCGTCACGCTCGCCGCCGCCAGGGTGAGCAGGCCGGCGAGCACGCCGAGTAGGGCCGCGAAGGGCAGGTCGACCCGGGCGACGATCGGACCGAGGCTCGCCCCGGTGAAGAGGACGAGGCCGTTGAGAGCCATCCCCCCTGCGCGCCGGGGTGCGGCTGCCTCGCCGAACAGGGTGATCATCGACGGCACGGCCAGCGCCGTCCCGGTGACGAAGACGATACCGGCGACCGCCGTCCCGACGAGCGAGCCGGAGACGGCGGCCTGGGCGAGCAGGCCTCCGGCCGCGAGGAGGTAGCCTGCCCGCGCGACACCGGCCACCCCTCCGAGCAGCCGCGTGAGCGGCCCGGTGGCAAGGCTCATGACCATGCCGGGCAGCGCGACCAGACGCAGGAGGAGCACGGTGTCGGAGCCGTGGCCGAGGCCGGCGAGATGTCCGCCGAGGGCGGTGTACATGGCGACGAACGCCAGGAGCAGGGTGACGTGCGCCGCGCACAGGAGGACGACCGTCCGTCGGCCGAGGAGGCGGGCGACGGCGGTGAACTGCTGACCGAGGTCACCGGACGGCGTCCGTCCCCGCGGCTCACGGACGACGGCGAGGGTCAGGAGCACGCAGCCGGCGAGGACGACAGCGCTGCCGGCGAAGAGCCACGACCACCCGAGCTGCTCGGCAACGGTCTGCGCGACGACCTGGCCGATGATCCCGGCGGTGAGGAACGCCGTCGACATCGCGCCGATCGCCATGGCGCGCAGCCGGGGCCGCACCGTCTCGCTGAGGTACGCCAGGGCGACGGGGGCGAAGCTCGCCGCGGCCAGGCCCTGGGCCCCGCGGAGGACGGCGAGCACCGGCAGCGAGCCGGCCGCCGCGCATGCCGCCGTCGTCACGACGAGCCCGGTCAGTCCGAGGGTGAGGACCCGTCGTCGGCCGAAGCGGTCGGCGAGCGGCCCCCAGAGCAGGAACCCGGAGGCGTAGCACAGGCTGTAGACGGTGGACAGCGCGATCGTCGCCTCTCCGCCCAGTGACGCCCCCACCGGCTCGAGGAGCGGGATCGCCGCGTACAGCTGCGCCAGGACGACGAGCGCCGTGGCGACGAGGAGCGCCACGGTCCCCGGCCCGGCCGGGAACGCGGTCCCCCCGTCCCGCGCGGGTGGGGCGCCCACCGCTTGAACCGACATATCGTCCTCCAATCTCCAACGGTAGCGTTGGAGGTGACCGTAGTACGGTCGGTCCCAGGTGGCCAACGGAATCGTTGGAAGCACGTTCGGCAGGAGAAGACATGGCGTGGGACACCGAGGCGACCAGGCGCCGCATCCTCGCGGCCGCAGTGGCGCAGTTCGCCGAGCACGGACCCGACGGCACGACCATCGAGCGCATCGCCAAGGTGGCCGGGGTCAACAAGGAACGCATCTACAACTACTTCGGTGGCAAGCGCGAGCTCTTCGCCCGGGTGCTGCGGGAGGAGCTCGCGACGGTCGCCCAGGCCGTGCCGGCGGAGTCCTTCGCCGTGGAGGACATCGGTGACTACGCGGGGCGGGTCTACGACTACCACCGCGCCCACCCCCAGCTCGGCAGGCTGCTGCGCTGGGAGGGCCTGACCTTCGCCGCCGAGGTGCCCGACGAGGAGCAGCGGCGCGAGTACTACGCCTACAAGACGGCCGCGGTCACCGCCGGCCAGCGGGCCGGCACCGTCACCGACGAGCTCGACGCCGACCACCTCACCTTCCTCGTCCTGTCCCTGGCCGGATGGTGGGCGGCGGTCCCCCAGGTCGCGCGCATGATCGCCGGTCCGGAGTCGGAGGAGGAGCACGCGCGCAGACGTGCGGCGGTGGTCGCCGCGGCCCGCAGGCTGGCCGCGCCCGGTGTCACTCCCGCGGCAGGGTCACGTCCACGGCGGGAGGGGTCGTCCCGGTGAGCGTGAAGGTGGCCGTACCGCCGTCCGCCGTGACCGAGTAGTCGCCGTGGAAGCCGCTCACGCGCACCCGACCGTCCGCGTCGGTGCGCAGGGTCGTCGGCGCGACCCACCACTCCTCCTTGAGCAGACGACGTAGCTCGGTGTAGGCGGGTTTGGGCGTGCCGTCGGCGCGGACGAGACCGGCCGGCGCGCCGAGCCAGGCGCCGTCGTCGGTCAGGCCCCAGTACGTCACCGCCTCCACTGCCGGGTGGGCGACGAGGGTGCGGTAGTGGCGGACGACCTCGTCGGCCTGGCGGGCCTCCCCCTCCGGGGTCGAGGGCCACGAGGACGGCTGGTGGTCGTTGAGGTCGACGATCTCCGGCGGCATGAGCTCACCGGAGAGCAGGGTCGTCTCCGTGAGGTGCAGCGGCAGCCCGAAGCGCGCGAACCGGTCGAGCATGGCGAGGGTCTTCTCCTCGCCCCAGTAGCCCTGGTGCATGTGGGTCTGCAGCCCCAGGGCGTCCACCTCGATGCCGGCCTCGAGCACCCCCTCGATGAGGCACTCGTAGGCGGCGGAGAGGTCGAAGTCGTTGAGCAGGAGGGTCGCCGACGGGTTCGTCGCACGCGCCTCCTCGAAGGCCAGCCGGATCGTGGGGATGCGTCCCTGCTCACGGCAGAGCCGGGTGATCGCGTTCTCGTGCTCCTCGTTCGCGAAGAGCGGCATGATGACGACCTCGTTGATGGCGTCCCACGTGTCGACCACGCCGGCGAAGTCACCGACCTCGCGTCGGATCCGGGCGCGCAGCGTCTCGGCGACCTCGGGGGTCGGCAGGTCGCGCAGCCAGTCCGGCGCGAGCGTGTGCCACGCGAGCGGATGGCCTTTGACGGCGCATCCCTGGCTCCGGAACCACTCTGCGGTGCGCAGCAGCCGGGCGGTGTCCGGCCGCCCGCGTTCCGGCTCGAACCCGGCCCAGTAGAAGGGCAGCGTCGCCGAGTTGAAGACGTCGAGCCACAGTCGCGCAAGGTGCTCGCCCTGGTCGGGCGAGGCTCCGCCGAAGGGACTGTCGGGCCGGGCCGCGGTCTCCCCGTTGGCGAAGGGGATGAGGTCGAAGCCGATGTTGCCGAAGGAGAAGCCGTGCCTGACCTGCTCCACGGTGACCGAAATGTCGGCGAGGGGGCGGCCGGCCGGGTCACGGACGGTCACGGTGGCCTCGGCCGTGCGGTGGCGCAGCGATGTGTCGACGGGACGAGGGCTGAGCGGCGGCGTCATACGGGGTGCTCCGGCGGGACGAGGGTGCGGTGGTCTCCGCCGAGTGTGGCCCAGCCGGCACGGGGCACCTCCCCACCGCGCCGCGACGAAGCAGAAAGACCCGCGGATCTCACCTTTACGTTGAGATCCTGCGGGTCCTGACTGTGTCCGAGGGGGGACTTGAACCCCCA
>DAHVRG010000316.1 GCA_027322565.1 Georgenia sp. | reverse complement strand
CGCCGATCTCCTCGGCGGTCGGCGTACCCGCGACGTCGTGGCTCGAGACGACGACGCGGGCACCCGCCTCGCGGGCCAGCGCGACGAGGTCGGGCAGGACGGCGGTGCGTGCGAGCTCGAGGTCGACGGCGTCGCCAACCCGGGCACGGAGCAGGGCCTCCACGGCGCGCGCGTAGTCGGCGTCGGCCAGGTCGGCGCGCCCACCCTCTGCGGCGCTGCGCACGGTGAGGAGCAGCGGCGTCGACCCGAGGCGATGCCGGAGCGAGCCGGCGAGCGTCGGTACGGCCGCGAGGTCGTCCAGCCGCTCGGCCAGCAGGTGGTCCACCCGCCACTCGGCGATGTCGACCCCCGCGGCGAGGAGGTGGTCGACCTCGACGAGCAGCTCGTCCGGGCCGGTGCCGCACAGGGAGGCGGCAACCTTCACGCGCCCCTCCCCCACGGGCACGCCGCGCAGCCGCACGACGGCGCTCATCGCCACCTCTTTCCTCGCCGAGTCCGGATGCACCTTACCCACTCGCCCAGGGGACCGGTGCGGGCCGCCCGCACCGCGGAACCGCGGGGGAGGCGCGGTTACGCCGGGCGACACCGCCTCCGTCAGGGGGCCAGCGACGGCGCCGGGAGCCCGAACCGGTGACGTAGTGCACGCCGCGCGGCGTGCCAGCCGTTCATCCCGTGCACCCCCGGGGCCGGAGGCGCCGACGACGAGCACAGGTAGACCCCGGGGATGCCGAGCGCGTAGGGGTCCCACCGCCCGGTCGGGCCGCCGAGCACGCGGCGCAGGGTGACCGCCCCACCCGCGATGTCACCGCCGACGAGATTGGGGTTGTGCTCCCCCATCCGCGCAGCGGGGACCGAGCTGCTCCGCACGACGACGTCCCGGAACCCCGGCGCGAAGCGCTCGATCTGGCGGGTGATGGCCTCGGTCATGTCGACCTCGCACCCGAAGGGGACGTGGGCGTACGTCCACAGCGGGCGCAGGCCGTCCCGCTCACGCGCCGGGTCGGCGACGCTCGGGTCGGAGAGGAGGACGCTGGGCCGTTCAGGGAGGCGGCCGCGCGCGACGTCCTCCTCCGCCGCGGCGATCTCCCGCCGGGTACCGCCGACGTGGACGGTGAAGGCCCGGCCGACGTCGGGCACCGCCCAGGGGACGGGACCGGAGAGGACGAAGTCCACCTTCGCGGCCCCACCGCCGGCCGGTGCGCGGCGCAGCCGGCGCTCCATCCGCGGCGGCAGCCGGTCGCCCCAGATCTCTGCCGCCACCCCGGGCGAGGTGTCGAGCAGGTAGGTGCGGGCGCGCGGCAGCTCCCGCCAGGAGCGGACGTGGGTCCCGGTACGGACCTCCCCGCCGTGGTCGTGCAGGTCCGCGACCAGGGCGTCGGCGATCGCCTGGGACCCGCCCTTGGGGATCCGCCACCCCACGCTGTGGGCGAGCGTCCCGAGCATGAGCGCAACCCCGGCCGGGGCGAGCGCGGGCAGCGCGGCGATGGCGTGGCCGGCGACCCCGGTGAGCATGGCCGGAGCGACGTCACCGCGGAAGGGCAGGTTCCACAGCGGCGTGCCCTCGAGGAGGACCCGCAGTCCGAAGGCGACTGCTCCGCGCAGCCCCTGGGACGTACGCAGCTGGGGCGGGAGCGAGCGCATGTCGGCGAGGGTGGCGGCGACGACGGCGTCGGTGTCGCGCACGAGCGGGCCGAAGACGCGCCGCCACATCGGCCCGTCACGGCCCAGCCCGTCGACGGTCTCGTCGAGGTCGCGCCACGCGAGCCCGGCCCGCCCGCCGTCGAGGGGGTGGGCGTAGGAGAGCTCGGGAACGACGAGCTCCACCCCCCGTGCCGGCAGGTCGAAGGCGGCGAGGAACGGGCTGGCGGTGGCGAGCGGGTGGACCGCCGAGCAGATGTCGTGCCGCAGCCCGTCCGCGAGGCCGAGGTCGAGGGTCCGGGCACCGCCGCCCACGGTCGGCTCGGCCTCGAGGACGACGACGTCGAGACCGGCTCGGGCCATGGTCACCGCGGCGGCGAGCCCGTTCGGCCCCGACCCGACGACGACGACGTCGGTGCTCTCCCTGGCTGCAGGCATCACGTCATTCTGCCCCGGTGCCGGTAGGGGTCGCCCGTCGAGCCGGCGCCCCGCGGCTTCCCAACCGCGCCCGCGTCCGACGTCCGAGGGTCCCGAGTGCCGCGGAGACGGCCGCGAAGGTCGCGGAGGAGACGAAGATCGAGTCGAACGCGATCATCGACAGGGAGAACCAGGGCAGCCCCATGAGCACGGCGATCCCCACGTGCATGAGGATCACCCCGACCAGCGCGACGCGGCGGGTGACGTGGTGGAGCAGCCCGACGGCGAAGAAGAGCTGGACGAAGACGGCGAAGTAGGTGGCGGCGACCACCATGACGTCGTTGTGCGTGAGCAGCCGGTTGAGCAGTGGGAAGACCGAGTACTCGTGCAGGCTCAGCGGGTAGTACAGGGCGGTGCCGTCCTGCCAGCGCTCACCCTGGACCTTGTACAGCGCCGAGGCCGTGTAGAGGATGAAGAGCTGGAGCGCGAGTGCCATGAGCGCCGCGTTGTGGAGCGGGTTGGTCAGCCACCGTGGGGCCACGGGGAGGCCCCGCAGGATACGCCGCACGGGGCTGAGGCGCAGGCCGGCGTGGCGCCGGCGGCGGCGGGCGTCCAGCGACCAGTGCTCGGCGGTGTTCATGAAGACCATGAGCAGGAGGCCGATCCGGGCGATGTTGTCGCCCTGGTCGCCGATGAGCGCGTTGCGCTCGACGACCGAGACGATGCCGAGGACGAGCAGCGCGGTGGTGAGCCGCGTGCGCCAGCCGAGGACGACCGCTACCGCGAGCGCCATGACCACGAGGTAGGCCAGGGTGAAGACGACCGTGCTCGAGGTGCCGAAGAGCGCGTGCAGGGGGCCGGACCCGGTGTCGGTGCGGTAGGCGTCGATCCAGCCGGACGCCGGACCCCACTGGATGTGCCGCATCCCGAAGTTGGTCACGAGGATGCCGAGGACAGCGGTCCCGACGAGGATCCGGCTCCCGCTGAGCCCGTAGAGGGCGTGCTTCCGGGCGACGAACCAGTTCTCGACCCGGGTGACGGCGTCACCGGTCGCGCGGGTGGCTGCTCTGGCCGGAGAGCTCATCGGGCGGCCCCTTCCTGGACGCGGACGTAGGGCGTGAAGAGCTCGGCCACCTGGTCGTCCAGCTCGGTCGCGGGACGCCAGCCGTACTCGTAGACGGTGGGCTCGACGTCGTCGATGTCCCGCTCGTGGCGCCGCTCGAAGTCGGGGGTGTACCGACGGGTGGCGCGGTACTGGACGTGCGTGACGTCGCCGTCGAAAGCGGCGGAGGCGTAGGACGTGGCGAGCGCGGTGGCGACGGCGTCGTACCGCATGTACGCGTTGACGGTCGAGGGGCCACCGGGCGAGTCCCCCTCACCGCGGTTGAGCCGGCCGCGCAGCTCCTCGACGGGGGTGGTGAGGTAGTTCGCCTCGACCTGTCGGCGCTGCTCGGCGTTGAGCTCCCCGGTGCGGGTGATGAGGTGGTTGGCCGTGCGGCGGGCGGCCAGGGCCATGCGCGGTGGGAACGGGTTGCCCCGGATGAGCGCGTCCTCGCCGTCGACGAGGTGCACCCACTCCGTCGTCGTCTCCTCGCCGGTCCTGGGGTCGACGAGCCGGGCGCGGACGTCGAGCCCGACGGCGATGCGGCGCGGTGTGGGCGCGAAGATGCGCCAGTTCTGCTCGAAGGCCGGCATGACGTAGCTGCGCAGGCGGTCGGCGCCGACGGCCTCGCGCACCGGAGTGTCCGGCCCGACCCACAGCGCGATGAAGAACGTATGGACGAGGACGACGGCGACCAGTGGCCACAGCACCAGCCGGGCTCGGATGGTGACCCGCTCGGGCGGTTCGGTGACGGGGTCCTCGGCTCGGGGCGCGGTGCTCACCTGCCTGGTCCTTCCTGTCTGGATGGGGTGTGGCCGCACGGCCCGGACGAACCGGACCGTGCGGCCACAGGATCGGCACGAGCTGCCCAGGAGGAAGTCCCGTCAGACCGGCCATCCGCCCATGACCGAACTATGGTTTCTGGCGCACGATCGTCAGGTGACGAGTAGCGCCAGGGTCACCATAGCGGCAGCGTCTCCCCCACTGGCACAGAATGCCCACAATTCGGGCATACGTGTCGTCCGACCATGAGGGCTCGCCACCTTTTGCCGGGCCTGGGAGGGGTGCGGTCGTGTGCAGGGGTCAGTTCCGCGAGCGGGCACCCCTCGGGTCGGCAACGCTCACCGACAACGGGCACGCATCACGCAGGCAGCAGCGGTACCGGGCTGCGGCGCGTCGGCGCGCAGGCCCTACACCGGGCGGGCGGTCACCAGTTCTGGCCGCCGCCGAAGCCGCCGCCGTCGCGCTCACGCTGTTCCTGGCGGTCGCGCTCCGCCCGCCGGTTGCGCTCCTCGAGCTCCTCGCGCTGCGGGTCCTGCGAGGGCTCATCGCTCGGCTCGTCGCTCGGGTCGTCCGACGGCTCATCGGTGGGCTCGTCGGACGGGTCCTCGCTGGGCTCGTCACTGGGTTCGTCGGACGGCTCGTCGCTCGGCTCGTCGGTGGGCTGCTCCCGGTCCTGACGGGCCTGCTCCTCCTTGTCCTGCTGCCGCTGGGAGGACTCCTCGTTCTCCTGGGAGGTCGTGCACGGGGCGATGACCTCCTGCGCCTCGGCGAAGTAGGCCTCCGCCATGCCCGGGTCGTCCCCGGTCGCCGCGACGTCGCCCATCGCCTCGATCGCCAGGGAGAGGTTCGTCCGCACCCGGCACTCGGGCGACTGGGGTGCCTTGCTGCCCGCGGGCCCACCGGGCAGCGGCCCGGCGATCGGGACCCGTTCCAGCGCCACCCGGAGATCCTCCACCGCACGGAAGTGCTCCTCCGCTCGGTACTGCGCAGTCCCGCTGTTGAACCACGCTTTCCACTGCTCGGCGAAGCCCGTCCAGCGCTGCTGCGCCTGGTACTGCCGGGCGGCCTCGGGGAACCGTCCGGCGTCGTACTCGCGGGTGCCGAGCAGGTTCCCGGCCCACGTCCCCACGAGCAGGGAGCCGACGACGAGGAAGGCGAGAACCACCGGCGCGGACCACGCGAGCAGCCGCCGGCGCAGCCGCAGATGCTCCGGCAGTTCGTCGGCCGCAGGGCGGACGTCCGCGACGTCGTCGGTGATCATGCCGTGCTCCCTCCGCTGCGGGGTCGGGCCGGGACGGCGCCCGGTCGGGGGAACCGTCGCGCCAGGTCGAATGCCTCCCAGGCGAGCAGCAGACCGAGGACCGCCGCGATCGGCCACTGGACGTCCGCGTACACGGAGACCTCGCGTCGGCCGTCCTCCGCAGCGATCGTCTCGGCGTCGATCCCCGAGACGAGCCCCTCGACGCTCGTCGGCCCGGTCCGGTGCGTGTAGTCGATGCCGAGCTGGTCGGCGACCCGCCGCAGCTGGGTCTCGTCGATCCGGGACACCGCCGGCGGTGAGCCGTCCTGCGTCTCGTCACGGATCCAGTCGGCGTCGGTGCCCGCGCCGGTCTCCGGCGTGCCGTCGTAGGTGCGCATGTGCCCGCCCTCCGGTGTGCCGTAGCCGAGGACGGCGCCCCCGTCGACGAGCGGGGCGAGCTCGGCGAAGGACTGCGGCTCGCCCGTGCCCTGGCTGTCACCCTGCGTGTTCTCGCCGTCGGACAGGAAGAAGACGATGCGGACGTTCTGCGGGTTGCGTTCCGCGGCGCCCTCGAGCGCCGTCCGCAGGGCAGGGAGCGGCCGGTCGACCGCCGAGCCGGCGGAGTAGTAGGTGATCTCCTGGACGAGGGTGTCGGCCCAGGCACGCACCGCCCGGGAGTCGGTGGTCAGGGGCAGCTGGCGTGAGGCCTGGGAGTCGAAGGTGATGACGGAGTACCGCGACCCGGGCAGCGCCTCCACGAGGGCGACGACATCCTCGCGGACGCCGTCGAGCCGGGGCCGGTCGCCGTTGTAGTCCTCCGCCGCCATGGACCCGGTGCGGTCGACGACGAAGAACATCTCGACGTTGGTGGCCACCGTCGACGTCGTGCTCGGCACCGCGGGTCCGAGCGCGATCGCCGCCAGGGCGAGCACCATGCCGGTGCGGCGC
>DAHVRG010000314.1 GCA_027322565.1 Georgenia sp. | reverse complement strand
GTCCGTCGGCTCCTGCGTCGCCGGCGGCTGCGTCGTCGGCTCCTCGGTCGGCCCCTCGTCGAGGAACGCGGGGGCACCGACCGTGGGCAGGGTGAGCGCCGAGGCCCGGTCGACGGTGAGGACCGGCGCGGGTGACACCTCCTCGCGCATGCTCTCCCGGACGTCGGCACCGGTGAGGGTCAGGCGGATCCGGTGCCCGGCCTCGAACACGTGGGACAGCGGCAGGAGGTCGAAGGCGAGCTCCGCCGTCTCCCCCGGGACGAGCGGCTGCGCGTCTGCCGCGTAGCTCCGGTGCCAGGGCAGTCCGAGCGTGTCCCAGGGTGCCTCGTGGTTGGCCCGCAGGGACGCCCGGAGCCGACCGTCGGTGACGATGCGCACCGTGCCGTCGGGGGCGACGTCCTCGAGGTAGGCGAAGACGTCCTGGTCCTCGGCGGTGGAGGCGAGGAGCAGCTCGAGCACGGGGTGGCCGGTGACCTCGAGGTCCGCGGCGAGCGGCGGCGTCGTGTACGTGAGGCCGTGCTCGGACTGCGGGCAGGTCTGCCCGAGGCCGACCGGGTCGGGACAGGTGAGGTCGTAGTCGACGGTGTACTCGTCGCTTCCGGTCGTCTCGTCGAGGGTGAGGACGCCGTCGTTGACGGAGTCGACGGTGCCGCCGGCGCCCCCGCCGAGGTGGAGGACGGTCGCCGCGCCGTCGCGCGGCCACTCCTCCTCGTGGACCCACTCGCCGGTGCCGTCGCTGCGCTCGGTGAACCACAGGTAGGTGGGCTCGTCCATGATCCCGTTGTCCACGCCCTTGAGCCAGTGGTCGAAGAAGCGCAGCTGCTCGGTGACCATGTCGAAGCCGTCGGTGCCGCAGTGGCCCCACGGGCCGACGAGGACCTTGTGCGGGTTGGTGAGGTTCGCAGCGCTGACGAACACCTCCTTGCGGAAGTCGTCCTGCCAGCCGTCCCAGCTGTAGAGGGCCACGCCGGACTCCTCGATGACCTCGCGGAAGGTGGCGACGCTGTAGTCCTCCCACGGCCGGGCGTCGACCATGTCGACGTGGCTGTCGCGGTAGGGGGCGGCCCGCCACATGTCACGCAGTGAGGTGTTCTCCTGGTGCTCGAGCGCCGCCTGGTACAGCAGGGCCCCGTCCTCGTCCCCGTCCACCGGGAGGTTCGTCAGGTCCTGCTCGAGGGTGCGGTTGGGTCCGACCCCCCCAGTTCGCCCGGATCCCTCCGCGGTTGAGGCCGTCGAACTTGTGGAAGGAGTAGTTCCCGGCGAACACCGCCTTGAGGTGGGCAGACCCGGCGGTGGCCGCGTGCATGGCGGCCTCCCCCGTGTTGGAGCACCCGTAGACGCCGATGTTCTCCTGGGCCCACGGCTGCGCGGCGAACCACTCCATGAGGTCGTAGGCGTCCTCCGCCTCGGTCCGGGGGTGGTAGCCGATCATCGAGCCGAAGGACGCGCCGTTGCCGCGCCGGTCTGCCAGGGCCACGACGTAGCCGTACCTCGTCAGCTCCGCCATGCCGCTGCGGACCGCCACCAGCGACGGCTCACCGTCCGGGCCGACGGAGGCGCGGCTCAGCTGGTGCTCCCAGATGACCGGGTAGGGGGTGTCGACGGCGGCTCCGTCCACCGCCGGGCGGTAGATGTCGACCGCGAGGCGGGTGCCGTCCCGCATCGGGACGTACTCCGAGGTCCGGACCCACTCGTCGTAGAGGACCGGTGAGTAGCCCTCGTACACCCCTGGCGCGGAGACCCGCTCGGGCGCACCGGGCACCGGGGTGTCCGGCGTGAAGGGGCGGTTGAACCGCTCGGGGGTGAAGTCGAGGTAGCGGCCGGCGGTCCCTTCGAGGTCGGCGACAGCGGCGTTGAGGGCGCCCGGCGTGACGTCCGGCCACTCACCGGTGTCCAGACGCTGGATCATCGCGTCGAGCGCGGCCTGCCGCTCGCCTGTGCTGAAGGTGCAGTGCCCCGCCGTCTCGACGTAGGTCTGCCGCAGCAGGCCCTCCCGACCGGCAGCCTCGACGACGCGCTGGTAGGCGTCCTGCTGGGCCACCGTGGAGATCTGGTCGCCGATGTTCGAAACCGTGAGGACCGGGACCTGAAGGCCGCCGTCGAAGACGATGCCCCGGGCGAACCGGTGCACGGCGGCGACGTCGGGCTCGATCCGCGGAGCGGCGGCGAGCGTGGCGAGGTCGTCGTCGAGCGAGAGGCCGGCTGCGGCGTACAGCTCCTCCACCATCGCCCGGTGGGCGGGGTCGGCGAGGCCCAGCTGCTCGGCGTAGTCCACGCCGACGTTCCACGAGGGGTTCCCGCCGGAGAGGGCGGTCAGTGTCCGGCGGCTGCTCATCGCCTGCCCGATGTAGGGCAGCGGACCACCGGCGAGGGCGAGGAACATCCCCTCCTGCAGCGCCTCGGCGTCGTCGGCGTCCGGTCGCGGCACCGGCGGCCGGCCGAACCCGGTCAGCCCCCACGGCGGGAGCTGGCCGATCGAGGCGGCAAGGGCGATCCGCGCCCGCCCCTCAGCGGTCTGCTGCGCCTCGCTCAGGGCGGAGATCCATGCCTGCTGTGCGCCGGTGACGTCCTCCGGGATGTCCAGGACGGGCAGCTCCTCGTCCGGGAAGAGCAGCTCCTTGAGCACGAAGACGGTGTCGAGCTTCTGGTTCCACTGGGCCACGCTGCCGCCGAGCCCGCCGCAGAACGGGACGGCGCCGTCGAAGGCGTCGGGGTGGACCTGCGCGGCGCCGGCGGAGACGAACCCTCCCATCGAGCTGCCGGAGGCGATCGCGTGGGTCGCCTCACCGACCGTCTCCTCGAAGATGGCCAGGGCCTGCGCCTGGTTGTCGATCGCCTGGGCGATGTTCCACCCCGTGACGTCCCGCGTGGTGCCGCCGTAGGCCACGCCCTGGTCGAGCATCGCCGCGGGCAGCGCCGCCAGCGCAGCGTCCGGGCTGCCGCCCGCGAAGTCGAGGTCGACGACGACGGTCCCGTCCCAGTCCTCGGGGACGGCGAACCGGTAGGCGGTGCCGTCGTCGAGCGTGCCGCTGACACAGGTCGCCTCCGGGCGGGACGGACAGGGTTCGACCTCGGGTGGTGGCGCGGCGCTCGCCGGGAGGACCTGAGCCACGGCGACCATGGCCAGGGCGACGGCGGACGCCGTCGCGGCTCGAACAGCGCGGGTCATGCTGGACTCCTCTTCGTCGTGGCCGGTGTCCGGGTGGACACCGCATCCGTCGGGTGTGGAGGTACGGGGGCGGCGGTCAGCGACCGGCCGTCGGTCCGCCGGGGCGCGGGAGACGCCGTGCGGCGAGCAGTGCACCGGCGAGCACGAGACCGACGGTCGCGACCAGGGCGCCGGCGGTGCCCGCACCCGTGGCCGGGAGCGAGCCGCCCGGCGTCGCCGCGGGTGGCGGCGTCGGGTCCACCGGGAGCGGCGGGGCGGGGTCGTCCGGGCCGTGCGCGCCGTCCTGGCCGTCCGGCGCGCACGTCTCGCAGACGGCGGCAGGGTCGTACACGTCGGTGGCGGAGAACGGCCGGGCGAACCGGTCCGGCTCGAGGTCGACGAAGCGCGCGGCGGAGCCGGGCACGAGGGCGGCGGCCCGGGCGTTCAGCGCGTCGGCCTCGAGCTCGCCCCACTCACCGGTGTCGAGACGGTGGACGAGGGCTGCGACGACCGCCGCCTGCTCTCCGGCGGAGAAGGCGCAGTGTCCGGCGCTGTGCACGACGGTCTGTCGCAGCAGCTCCCCGTTGCCGGCCGCACGGACGACGTCGGCGTAGGCGCGCGACGTCGCGAGCGGCGAGACGACGTCGCCGGTGTTGTCGAGGGTGACGACCGGCACGCGCAGGTCACCAGTGAAGGAGTTGTTGCGCTGCCGGGAGAGGACGGCGGCCGGGTCGGCGACGATCCGCTCGGCGGCGTTGACCGTCGCGAGGTCCGCGTCGAGGTCGAGCCCGGCCGTGCGGTAGAGGTCCTGGACGAGCCGGAGCTGGTCGGCGCCGACGACGGCGAGGACGTCTCGGTAGTCGATGCCGTTGTTCCAGCGCGGCACCCCGCCGCCGAGCAGCTCCTGGCGCCGGCCGCTGAACATCGCAGGCAGGAAGAACTCGTCGGCCAGACCGCGGTAGACCGAGTACTGCAGCTCCTCGAGCGAGTCCGGGTCCGGCTCGGGGACAGAGCCCACGCCCCACACCGGGAGCTGCCCGAGGGCGGCGGCGAGCGCGATCCGCGCCCTGCCCCCTGGCGTCCGCTGGGCCTCCTCGACGAGCTCGCGCCACGCCTCGACCGAGGGCATCGGGTCGTCCGGGATGTCGACGATCGGCAGGTCGCTGTCGGGCGCGAGGAGGGTCTTGAGCGCGAAGGCGGTGTCGAGCTTGCCGTTCCACACGCCCACAGAGCCGGCGAGGTTCCCGCACATGGCGATCGCGCCGTCGAGCAGCTCGGGGCGCTCCTGGGCGAAGGACGCTGCGGTGTTCCCGCCACCGGACCGGCCGAAGGCCACGACCCGGTCCGGCCGGCCGACCTCCTCCTCGAAGCGGCTCAGTGCCTCCACCTGGTTGCGGACGGCGGCGGCGATGTCCCACCCGGCCGTGACGAGGTCGCGCGTCGTCCCGGCGCCGGCGTACCCCTGCGGGAGGAGGTAGTCCGCCCACAGCGACGTCGCGGTGGGGTCTCCCGTGGCGAGGTCGAGGTCGACGAGGACCGTCCCGTTCCAGTTGTCGGGGACGACGAAGAGGTAGGGCGTGCCGTCGTCGAGCGTCCCGCGGAGCTCGTCGACGGCGGGCGGCGGGGGTGACGGGAGCGCGGAGTCGGCGAAGAACGGGCGCGGGAAGGGCGGGACCTCCCCGGTCGCGGCGAAGCGGGCGGGGCCGAGGTCCACCGGCGAGGAGGCGGCGATGCCCGCTGCCCGCGCGTTCAGCACGTCCGGCTCGGCGAGGTCGCCCCAGCCGTCACTCGTCACACGCTCCAGGGCAGTGTCGATGAGGGTGACCTGCTCGAGCGGGCTGAAGGCGCAGTGTCCGGAGACCTCGACGACCACCTGCCGGAGCAGGTGGCCGCGGCCGGCCCGCTCGACGACCTCGGCGTAGGGGTGGATCTCGCTGAGTGCGCCCCGCTGGTCGACCCGCGTGAAGACGCTGAGCACCGGCACCTCGAGAGCGCCGGTCCACGCGCCGTTGACGCGCGCCCACTCAACGGCCTGCGGGTCGGCGGCGATGCGGTCGGCCCGGGCGAGCACGTCGAGGTCCGCCTCGAGGTCGAGCCCGGCCTCGGCGTAGTAGTGGCGGACCAGGTCCTGCCCGTCCGACTCGGCGAGGTGCCGGTCGTAGTCCACGCCCACGTTCCACGAGATGTTCCCGCCGGCAGTGTCCTCCAGCGCCGAGCGGCGCAGCTGGAGGATCGACAGCGACGCCGCGACGGCGTCGAGGCGGGCGGCGGGGTCGGTGGGCGGCTCGGGGAGCCCCGGCGCCCAGCCGGAGACCTGGCCGATCGCACCCGCCAGGGCGACGCGTGCACGCCCCTCCGGAGTGGTCATCGCCTCCGCGACGACCTCCCGCAGGACGGCGTCGGTCCGTGCCTGGTCGGCGACGTGCACGAGCTCGAGGCGGTCGTCGTCGGGCGCGAGGAGCACCCGCAGCGCGAACAGCGCGTCGAGCCGGTGGTTCCACATGCCGACGAGCCCGGCCCCGCCGCCACACATGGGGACGACCGCGTCGACCTCGTCGGGATGCGCCTCGACGAGCGCCCTGGTGACCAGGCCGCCGAGCGACCCCCCGTAGGCGACCGTCGTCTCCGGTTCGCCGAGCTCCTCGACGACGAGGCCCTTGAGCTCGACGAGGTCGTCGGCCCCCGCGCGTACCTGCCAGTCGGTGACGTCCCGGGCGCGGGAGGCGACGACGTACCCCTGGTCGGTGAGCCACTGCGCGACGGGGTCGTCGGTGCGCACGAGGTCGGGGTCGAGCACGAGTGTGCCGTCCCAGTCGTCCGGCACGAGGATGCGGTACGGGGTGCCGTTGGCCAGCTCCCCCTCGATGACGTCGGACAGCTCCGCGGCCGCCGCCGTCGGCGGCGCCAGCAGCACGACACCCAGGCCCACGACCACGGCCCGCTTCACACGACTCACGGTGATCCCCCATTGGAATAAGTGAGCAATGCCACGGACCGTTCCGCAAATGATGACTGTTGTCAATCATTGTTCCACTCTATGGGACGGCCGGTGCGGCCGGCCCCCGCCTACGCGCGGACGAAGTCGAGGGGGACCGAACGGGTCCCCCACTCCGCCCAGATCGCCATCTCCGGCTCCCCCGCCAGCCGGAAGCTCGCGCTGCGCTGCAGCGCCTCCTCCAGCGTGACCCGCATCATCATGCGGGCCAGCGGGGCTCCCGGGCAGCTGTGGGTGCCGCGCCCGAAGGAGATGTGCCGGTGGACGTTGGGCCGGCCGAGGACGAAGGTGTCCCCGTCGGGGAACACCCGCTCGTCCCGGTTCGCCGAGGTGTAGACCAGGGCGATCGGGTCGTCCTTCCTGATGAGCTGGTCACCGAGCATGACGTCGGTGCGGGCCGTGCGGGCCATCCCCCGGTAGGGCGAGTAGAGCCGGAGCAGCTCCTCGACCGCAGCGGGGATGAGCCCGGGCTCGGCACGCAGACGGTCCTGCAGCTCGGGGTCCTTGCTCAGGTGGACGAACATGTTCCCGATGAACACACTGGGCGCGACCATGCCGGTGACGATGAGCTGGCGCACGCAGCCGAGGACCATGTCTGCCGGCAGCTTCTCCCCGTCCATCTCCGCAGCCAGCAGCGCCGCCGTGAGGTCCTCCTCCGGGTCGTACCGCCCGCCCCTCCGGTCGTCGATGATCGACTGGGCGATCTCGTAGAGCTTCTTGCTCAGGCTCTTGACCACCTCGTGGTCGAGGACCTGGATGGCGTCGACGTAGGTGCCGGTGACGTCCTTGATGAGCTGGGCGGTCGGCACGTCGAGGTTGAAGAACTCGGCGAAGACGTGCGCGGGGAAGCGGTGGGCGTACTGCTTGCACACGTCCACCCAGCGGGCGTCGATGAGCGGGTCGAGCAGCTCGACGGCGGCTGCCCGCACCCGCGGCTCGAGCGCGCGCATCCTCGGTGGGGTGAACGCCCGGTTGATCACCCGTCGGTACGCCGTGTGCTCCGGTGGGTCGAGGTGCAGCGGCGGCCGCACCCCCGTGAACGCGAACTTGGGCACGGCGTTCTGCTTCGTCGTCGTGTAGTGCTCGATGTCGGTGATGACCTCGAGCACCTCGTGGTAGCCCAGCGCCGCCCAGAACCCGTCGTAGGTCTGGGACCGGGCGACCGGGCACCGCGCACGCAGCTCACGGAACTCCTCGTGGGCGCTGGTGAACGTCTCCCCCGGCCGCACCGGGTCGAAGTCGTGCTCGGCGCGGCGTCGCTCCTCGGCCGCGAGGTCGGCGCCGAGTTCGGGGTGCCGCATCGTGCCCGCCACCTCAGGACGCCCCGAGGAGCGCGCTGATCTCCTCGGCGGAGCTCAGCTC
>DAHVRG010000307.1 GCA_027322565.1 Georgenia sp. | reverse complement strand
CGGGGTCGGGGTCGAGGAACACGTGGCGGTGGTCGAAGGCCGCGACGAGGCGGATGTGCTCCGACAGGAGCATCCCGTTGCCGAAGACGTCCCCGCTCATGTCGCCGATCCCGACGACGGTGAAGTCCTCGGTCTGGGTGTCGCGGCCCATCTCGCGGAAGTGGCGGCGCACCGACTCCCACGCACCCCGCGCGGTGATGCCCATCGCCTTGTGGTCATAGCCGGCCGACCCGCCGGAGGCGAAGGCGTCGTCGAGCCAGAACTCCCGCTCCCGGGCGACCTCGTTGGCGACGTCGGAGAAGGCAGCCGTCCCCTTGTCGGCGGCGACGACGAGGTACGGGTCGTCGCCGTCGTGCCGGACCGTCTGCGGGGGCGGCACGACCTGCCCGCCCACCCGGTTGTCGGTGACGTCGAGCAGGGCGCCGACGAACTGCCGGTAGGCGGCCTCGCCGGCTGCCACCCACTCCGCGCGGTCGACGGAGGCAGGGTCGGGCAGGCGTTTGCCGACGAACCCACCCTTCGCGCCGGTGGGCACGATGATCGCGTTCTTCACGGTCTGCGCCTTGACCAGGCCGAGGACCTCGGTGCGGAAGTCCTCGCGGCGGTCCGACCAGCGCAGCCCTCCGCGGGCGACCGTGCCGAACCGGAGGTGCACGCCGGCGACGGTGGGGCCGGACACCCAGATCTCGTACACCGGACGGGGCTCGGGGAGCAGCGCCAGCTCCTGCGGCATGAGCTTGAGCGCCAGCGGCCGCGCCGGGTCGGTGCTGTCGCGGTAGTGGTTGGTCCGCACGGTGGCGCGGAGGACGTCGACGAAGGCGCGCAGGATGCGGTCGTGGTCGAGGCTCGTCACGGCGTCGAGCTGTTCGGCGAGGAGGTCGGTGACCTCCCGCTCGGCCGCGCTCCGCTCCTCGTCAGCCCCGCCGTCGAACCGGTCGGGGTCGAACCTCGTCTCGAAGAGCCGGACCAGCGAGGCGGCGATCTCGGCGTGCTCGAGGAGCGCCTCCTCGGTGTACGTGCGCGAGTAGGGCCATCCGCTCTGCTGGAGGTAGGCGCCGACGGCGCGCAGGACGCTGACCTGGCGCCAGCCCAGCCCGGCGCGGAGTACGAGCCCACCGAGCTGGTCGCTCTCGGCCATGCCGCGCCACACGGCGTCGAGGGCCTCGTGGAAGCGGTCGCGCACCCCCGGGTCTCGGGTCCACACCTCGTCGCCGGCGGCGCGCAGCCCGAAGTCGAGCACCCGGCACACGGTGCCGTCGGTACGCCACAGCTCGTAGGGCCGCTGGTCGGTGACCTCGACGCCGAGGTGGTGGAAGATCGGCAGGATCGCAGTGAGCGAGACGGGCTCGTGGAGGTAGACCTTGAGCCGGCGCTCCCCCGCCTCACCGCCGACGGGCTGGTAGAGGTTGAGCCGCGCCTCCCCCTGCTCCAGGCCGTCGAGCTGCACGAGGTCGGCGACCCCCACGCGCGCGGGGAAGCGCTCCTTGTAGGCGGCCGGGAAGGCGTCCCGGAAGAGGCTGACGAGCCGGCTGCCCCGCTCCTCCCCGAGCTCGTCGCGGGCGGCGTCGGCGAGGTCCTCCTCCCAGGTGCGGGTGGCGTCCACGAGCCGGCGCTCGAGCGCCTTGAGGGCGACGTCCGGCAGCGGCGCCCCGGCGGGGAGCCGGACGACGAAGTGCACCATCGCGAGCACCGACTGGGACACCCGGGTGCTGTGCTCGACGCTCGACCCGTCGAACGCATCGAGGAGCAGCCGCTCCATCCGCCGCCGCACCGCCGTGTTGTACCGGTCCCGCGGGAGGTAGACGAGGCAGGAGACGTAGCGGGCGTAGTCGTCGTCGCGCAGGAAGAGGCGGGTGCGGGGCCGCTCGTGCAGGTGGACGACGGAGAGGGCGATCTCGGTGAGCCGCTCGAGATCGGTAGCGAACAGCTCGTCGCGCGGGTAGGTCTCGAGCACCTCGAGGAGGTCGCGGCCGAGGTGGCTGCCCCGCGCGTAGCCGCTCGCGTCCAGGACCCGCTCGACCTTCTCGGCGACGTAGGGGACGTGGGAGACCGAGGCGGAGTAGGCGCTGGAGGCGAACAGGCCGAGGAAGCGTCGCTCCCCGGTGACGGCACCGCTCTCGTCGAAGAGCTTGACGCCGACGTAGTCGAGGTAGAGCGGCCGGTGGACGGTGGAGCGCGAGTTGGCCTTGGTGATGATGAGCAGGCGAGGCTCGGTTGCCTTCTGTGCGACGCGGCCGGTGAGCTCGGTGGGCCGCAGCGGCGGTGCGCCGGGCCGGTCCTCCCGGAGGATGCCCAGGCCGGTCCCCGGGACCGGTTCGAGCACCGCCCGCGCCACCGCACGCTCGTCGTCGTCATCGGACGCGCCGCGGTCGGCGAGCCGGTACTCCCGGTAGCCGATGAAGACGAACTCGCCGTCGGCCAGCCACTCGAGCAGGGCGGCACCCTGGGCAGCCTCCTCGACCGCCACCCCGGCGGGCGCTGATCCCGTGAGCTCGCCGGCGATGGCGGTCGCTCGGTCGGTCATCGCCGACCAGTCCGACACGGCCGCCCGGACGTCGGCGAGGACCTCCTGCAGCCGGTCCTCGAGCGCTGCCCGCTCCTGCGGGTCGCTCTCCTGCCCGATCTGGACCTGGATCCAGGACTCCCGCACGGACGTCTCGTCCGCGTCCGGGTCGTCGGCGGCCCGGACCTCGAGCAGCTCGCCGTCGTCGTCGCGTCGGACGGCGAGCTGGGGGTGCACGGTGAGGTGCACCGGCCGGTCCCGCAGCTGGAGCTCGGCCGTCACCGAGTCGACGAGGAAGCGCATGTCGTCGGTGACGATCTCGACGACGGAGTGGCCGGTGGACCAGCCGTCGCTCTCGACCGTCGGGGTGCTCACCCGCACGAGCGCCGTCCCCGGCCGGCGGCGCCGCGCCAGCTCGCGGTGGGAGACCGCCGCGCCGAGGAGGTCCTCCGGGCGCTGGCCGAGGAGGTCCTCGGTGGACAGGTCCGCGTAGTAGTGCTCGAGGAACGTCCGCAGCCCGGCGGCGGCCGCAGGCCCGTGGTCAACAGTCGCGACGGCGGCGCTCAGGCGCTCGCTGCGCGCGTCCGGGGTCATCACTCAGCTCTCTCCTCGTCGAGGCGTGTCGGCCGTCCGTGGCGGCTGCCGCCATCATGCCCGGTTCGTTCCCAACGTACCGGCGTTGGGAGCGGGCCACGCGCCCAGGCCACTCCGCCTAGACTCGGGCCGATGCGCGCGCCGATCACTCCCGAGGACGCCGAGGAGCTCGAGCTCTCCGGCTTCAGCCACCGGCAGGTGGCCGCCCAGCTCCTCGCGTGGGCCGAGGAACCCCACCCCGACGACGCCGTGAGCCCGCGCGAACTCATCACCCGAGCGGGTGAACAGCACGAGCTCGCCGACGACGTCGGCGCCGCGGTCGAGCTCTACCAGCGCGCCGCCGCCGCCGACGGTGACGCGCAGCTCGACCCGCGCTCCCACCTCGTCGCGCTCCTCCTGCGCCGCGGGGACCGGGACGAGGCCCTCCGGTGGGACCGGGAGCTGCGCCGGAGCAGCCCGTACGGTGGGGCGACCTACGAGTACATGGGCGAGGTCTGGCTCGAGGAGGGCGACGACCGCCGGGCGCTGGGCTGGTACACCCGCGGCGTGCTCCGCCACGAGCAGGGGCCCCCGTTCGAGGACTACGACCTCGCCGGCCTGTGCCTGGCGCGGTGGCGGCTGCGCGAGCGGCTGGGCCACCAGCCCGACGACTACGACTTCATCGGCATCGGGCTGCGCCGCCGCCTGGACGAGCGGCAGGAGCGCCAGCGCGGCAGCTAGCGGTCCAGCTCGAGCCGGGCCCAGGTCAGGCACGTCGCGGCGGCGGCTGCCGCGGCGACCAGCAGGGTGAGGCCGAGCTGCACGGTCGACGTACCGTGGCCGAACGCCCAGAGGGCCGGGGCGGCGAACGGGACCCAGCCGCCGGCACCGGTCAGGGCCGCGACCTGGCCGACGACGACGAGCCCGACCGCGCAGCCGGTGCCGGCGAGCAGCGACCGGCCGAGCGTGGTCACCCACCCCACCGGCGTGGCGCTGAGGCCCGAGAGCACCCCGAGCGCGAGCTGGCGGCCAAGACCCGTCCACGTGTCGGCAGTCGGCGGGCCGTGGCCGAGCAGCAGGCCGAGGCCGAGCAGGGCCGGCGCGAGGAGGAGCTGCACGCTCACCACCCACGCGGCGTGCACGGCGAGCTTCGCCAACGCGATCCGGGCGCGGCCGACCGGGAGCGCGAAGAGCGCGCCGACCGTACCGTCGGTGACCTCGCGGCCGAACAACCAGGCCAGGACGACGCCGCTGCCGAGGAGCCCGCCGGCCGCCGTCACCTGCGTCGCCGATCGCAGCAGGCCCGGCCAGTCGAGGGTCGCCCCGGGTCCGAGCTTCGCGGTGAGCTCGGGGTTGCCGGCGGCCAGCGCGGTGCTGGTGCCACCCAGCAGGAGCACCGTGCCGGCCACGACGGCGAGCGTGGCGAGGACCCCCACCGGGGACCGGGTGAGCTTGAGCATCTCCACTCGCAGCGCCGCCCTCACAGCGCCGCCTGACGCTGGGCGTCGTCGGCCAGGACGCGGTCGAAGAAGGCCCGCTCCAGGTCGTGGCCGGCGGGGTCGAGCTCACCGACCACCCGGCCCGCGTTGACGACGACGATGCGGTCGGCGATGCGAGCGACCTCGTCCAGGTGATGGCTGCTCACGAGCACCGCCGCCCCGTCGCGTGCCCGGCGGGTCAGGTGGTCGCGCAGGACGATGACCGACGCCGGGTCGAGGGCGGTGCTCGGCTCGTCGAGGACGACGAGCCGCGGCAGGTGCTGGAGCGCCGCCGCCAGGCCGACCCGCTGCCGGTTGCCGAGGGACAGGCGGCGGAGCCGGCGGTCCGCCACCGGCTGCAGCCCCCACTCCTCGAGCGCGGCGGTGACGAGTGCCGGCGCGGTGCCGCGCAGCAGCGCGGCCGCCCGCAGGTTCTCCCGCACGGTGAGCTCAGGGTAGGCCAGGGCGGAGTCGACGAGGGCGCCGACGTCCCGCCACCCCTGCGCGGGCAGCCGCGTGACCGGGTGCCCCAGCACCCGGACGGAGCCCCGGTCCGGCCGGAGCATGCCGAGCGACAGACGCATGCCCGTCGTCTTGCCCGCACCGTTGAGGCCGACGAGGGCGACGACCTCGCCCGCGGCGACGTGCAGGTCCAGGCCGTGGACACCGCCTCCGCCGCGGAACGCCCTGCCCACGCCGTCGAGCCGGAGCACGGCTACCCGCCCGCCAGGGCGTCGAGGGCGCTGATGATCGCGCCGGTGAGGTCGCCCTCGTCGCGTCGGACCCAGTCGAGCAGTGCCGTGCTCAGCCCGCCGATGACCGCGGAGGCGACAACGCGCGCAGCACCGGGCTCGGCGCCGCGGTCGAGGAGCGCGTCGGCGATCGCGGTGGTCGTGGCGCGGCTGTTGCGCTCCAGGGCCCCGTCCAGCGTCTCGGCACCAGCGACGATCCACAGCCGCGTGCGCAGCTCGGTGACCGTGGCCGGGTCGAGGGCGGTCAGCGCCCCGCGGACAGCCTCCACGACGGCGCGCATCGGGCTCTCGTCGGCCGGCCGGGCACGCACGGCCTCCGCGATCAGTGGGTCGAAGGGGTCGTCGAGGAGGAGTGCCTCCTTCGTCGCGAAGTGTCGGAAGAGGGTCATCTCGCTCACGCCTGCGCGGCCGGCGACCTGCGCCGTTGTCGTCGCGTCGTAGCCCTGCGCGGAGAAGAGCTCCAACGCCGCCGTGCGCACCGCCTCGTGCGTCCGTTCCCATCGACCCATCGTCAAATGTTAGTCACTAACACTCCGATCGTCTACGGATCACCCGAGGCCTGCTCGTACTCCTGCGCCAGCGGCTCCAGGTCCGCGGCGGACAGCGGGGTGACCTGCCCTCTACACCCGTGCACCCACGGCGTCAGCTCCACAAGCCGCTCCGCGAGCTCCGTGAGCTCGGCCGACGAGAGCGCGCGCCCGGTCGCCGTCCCGGGCAGCCAGACGCTGGTGGTGAGCAGGGTGGGCAGCGTCTCGTCGGTGCGGCACGCCTGGTGCACGGCGACCAGCTGCTCGGAGGCGTCGTGGTACACGCCGGGTACGAGCTCCGCGACGTCCCCGGCCGACAGGTGCCGTTCGTCCGAGCCGACCCTGTCCTCCAGACGCCGCAGCTCCTCGAGGAAGTACATCCCGCCGGAGACACGCGTCGTCGTGCTCTGCACGATCACCACGGGCTCGGCCCCGTCGGCCAGGACGACGTCGCAGTCCGGTGAGACACCGCCGTCGGGCGTCAGGTCCCCGACCTGTCGTATCCGGTCGGCGTCCCCTTCCCCGACCAGGGCGGCGACGTGCTCATCGTGGAGGAACCCGCACCAGGTGTCGCGCTGGGGGAGGCGCCCGTCCGGGACGACCTC
>DAHVRG010000290.1 GCA_027322565.1 Georgenia sp. | reverse complement strand
GTCCGTTCCCACGCCTCCACCGGGCCGGGCACCCGGTGGAACAGCGGGTGGACGTCGACGACGGCGGTCCCGACGAGCGCGGCGTACCGGTCGGGGCTGCGGGCAGCGAGCTTGGCGAGCAGGTGCGCCCACTCGTGGGCGACCTGCCCCTCCGTCACCGGGAGGCGTGGGACGGAGGCGCCGGCGTCCTGCGGCTCGCCGATGGCGGCCGGCCGGTCGACCCGAGTGATGTCGAAGCGGTAGCCGCGGGTGCCCGCCTCACCGGCGAGGACCCGCAGGTAGGCCCCGATCGCCGCGACCGGGTCGGCGGTGGCGCGGAAGCGCACGAGCTGGCTGTGCTGCCGGTAGCCGCGGGTGCGCCCGGCGAGCACCGCCTGGGCGAGCAGCCCCTCGCGCCAGCACGCGACGAGGCCCTGGCGGTCGAGGTAGGCCGGGTGGAGGAACCAGATTCTCACCGCGCCTCCCCCAGCCCGAGCCGGACCGCCCAGCGGTCCCACGGCGGGGCGTCCGCCCAGTTCACCGCGAGCGTGCGGAAGGCCCGGCGGAAGCGCCGCCGCAGCTGAGCGGCCCCGACGAGGCTGCGCGCGGACACCTCGACGACGAGCGAGCGGTCGAGCAGGATCCGGCGGCGGGGGCCCAGCGCGAAGGCGAGGTCGAGGTCGTCGTGGAGCTCGGCGTCGTCGTCGTGGACCTGCGCCCGCACCTCCTGCCAGGTCGTGCGGCGCAGCGCCATGCACGAGCCCCAGAGCGGGTGGTGGCCCAGGGCCGCGTGGCACAGCCCGTAGTAGGCGCCGAGGTAGAGCGCGGCGACGAGGCCCCCGGCGCGGGGCAGCTCCGCGAACCGGCCGACGCCGGTGACGGCGTGCCGGCGCGGGTCGGCGAGCGCCGTGGCCACCCGCTCGACCCAGTCCGGCGCGGGGAGGGAGTCGGCGTCCAGCCGGGCGATGACCTCGCCGACGGCGGCGTCGTACCCGGCGGCGGCCGCCATCGGGATGCCGACCCGCGGCTCGTTCACCACCCGGGCCCCGTACCGGCGGGCGACCTGCGCCGTCGCGTCCGTCGACGCGTTGTCGACGACGACGACCTCGAACGGCGGCCGGGTCTGCCGGCCCAGGGCGTCGAGGCAGCGGTCGAGCGCCGCCGCGTCGTCCCGGGCCGGGATGACGACGCTCACCCTCATCGCGCCCACCTCGCGACGAGCGCTCCGGCGACGGCCGAGCCCGCGGCCCCGGCGGCGAGGTCGCCGACGGTGTCGCCGTAGTCGACGTAGATCGACTCGTCGACGTAGGTGTAGCCGGCCCACTCGGCGACCTCCCACGCGACAGCGAGGGCGACCCCGACCGCGGCGGTCGCCACGGCGACCCCGGCCCGCCCGGCGCGGGTCCCCGGGTCGGCGAGGAGGCCGGCGCGGAGCAGCACGACGCCGGCTGCGGCGGCCACGAGCCCGGTGACGACGAGGTGGGCCGGCACGTCGACCCAGGTGAGGGTCTCGTAGAGCCCGGTGACGCTCGCGGCACCGGCGAGCAGGAGGGCCGTGCCGAGCAGTGCCTGGAGGGAGCCGGGCAGGATGAGCACCCGGGCGAGGGTGACGCCGCCGAGGACGAGCGCGGCCACGGCCCCGGCGACCGCGTCCACGGCGAAGGCGAGCGGGACGGCGAGCACGGCGACGAGCGCGACGACCTGCGCAGCCGCCTGCGCGGTCGGTGGACCCGGCACGGTGAGCAGCGCGGCGGCCGGCGTCCGGGGGCGGGTGGGCCGGTCGGGCATCAGCGGGTCCAGGCGACGGCGATGAGGAGCTGGGTGAGGAGGAAGCCGGTGACGAAGTTGAGCCACAGGAAGCGGCGCCACCCGGCGTTCGCGCTCTCGCACGCGGCGTCGGGCAGCGAGCGGTACGGCGCGACGCTGAGCACGTACGGCACGACGAGCAGCGCGGCCGACGCCCCCGGCCACCCGGTGCCGAGCACGACGATCCCGGCGGCGAGGTAGAGCGCCATGGCGAGCCGGACGGTGCGGGCGGCGCCGAGCCAGGTCGCGACCGACCCGATCCCCGCGGCGCGGTCGGCGGTGACGTCCTGGACCGCCCCGAACGCCTGGGACGCCATCCCCCAGAGGAAGAAGGCGGCCAGGGCGGCGACCGCGGTGGTCGTGACCTCCCCGCCGGCGAGGGCCAGCCCGTAGACGGCGGGGCTGACGAAGTGGGTGCTCGACGTCATCGAGTCGAGCAGCGGGCGCTCCTTGAACCGCAGTACCGGGGCGGAGTAGGCGACGACGGCGGCGAGGCTCACGGCGAGCACGGCGGCCGCGGCCGCGCTCCCGAGGAGGAGCAGGACGACGACGAAGGGCAGGTTGCCCAGCAGCGCCGCCCACACCGTCGTGCGGTGCCAGCGACGGTCGAGCACGACCCCCTCGATGCCGCCCTTGCGCGGGTTGCGCAGGTCGGACTCGTAGTCGAAGACGTCGTTCAGCCCGTACATGAGGAGGTTGTAGGGGACGAGGAAGTACAGGCAGCCGACGACGAACCCGAGGTCCACCCCGCCGCCGGCGAGGAGGTAGGCCGCCCCGAAGGGGTAGGCGGTGTTCACCCAGCTCACCGGCCGGGAGGAGCCGACGAGCTGGCGGAGGGCACCCGTGGCGGTCGCCGTCACGCCCGCTCACCCCGCTCGGGCGCCGGGTCACCGGCGGTGCGGCGCGGCCGGAGCAGCTCCCACAGCGCCGGGAGGAGGAGCACGGCGGCGGCCGGCCAGGCGAGGTCCTCGACGGGGGCGAGGAGCAGCCGCACGCCGGTGAGCTCCTCGTCGTCGTAGCGGAAGAGGTCGGCGAGGATCATGAGGCTGTCGAAGACGACGGTGAGCACGAGCATGACGAGGAGGGTCAGCCCGGTGGCCGCCCACCACTGCCGTCCCAGCCGGCGCGTCCGGGCCGCGACCGCGGCGAGGGCGAGGACCGGGAGGACGAAGACCGCCGCGAGACCGAGGTAGCTCACCGCACCACCTCCCGGGCGCGGCGCGCGTCGAGGGCGCGCCGGACGAGTCCGTGGAGCACGAGGGTGAGGTAGCAGAGGAAGATGACGAAGACGAGCTCCTCGAGCGGCAGCTCGGGGGCGAGCATGACCCCGGTCATCGCGGCGCTCTCGCCGCGGTGGTAGAAGCCGGCGGCGATCGCGGCGACGTCCCACGCGATGAAGAACACCACCCCGACGGCGAGGACGACCGCACCCCGCCGCGCGTCCGCCCACAGGACGAGCCGGAACCGGCGGTCGAGCAGCCCCATGCACACGAGCACCCCGAGGAGGCAGCCGAGGTAGGCGAGCGCGGTCACCCCACCACCCCCCGGACCCCGACCTCGGCCCGCACCCGGTCGCGGAGGATCTCGGCGCTGATGAGGCACATCGGCAGGCCGACCCCGGGGATCGTGCCCGCCCCGGCAAAGTAGAGCCCGGCAACCCGGCGGGAGGCGTTGCGGGCGCGGAGGAAGGCGCTCTGCCGCAGCGTGTGGGCGGGCCCGAGCAGGCTGCCGCGCCACGCGTTGAGGTCGCCGGCGAAGTCTGCCGGGCCGATGGTGCGCCGCACCCGCACCCGCTCCCGGAGGTCGGGGACACCCGTCCACGCGGCGACCAGGTCGATCGCGGCGTCGGCCACCGCCTCGACGGCGGGGTCCCCCGCGCCGTCGACCCCGCCGCGCCCGATCGCCGGGTCCGCCGGGACGGGGACGAGGACGAAGAGGTTCTCGTCGCCGGCGGGGGCGACCGTCGGGTCGGTGCGGGACGGCGCACACACGTAGGCCGAGGCCGGCCGGGGCACCCGACCCCGGCGGATGTCGCCGAAGTTCGTGCGCCAGTCACGGGTGAAGAACAGCGAGTGGTGGGCGAGCTGAGGTAGCCGGCCGCGCACCCCGAGGAGGACGATCACCCCGCCCGGTCCCGGGTCGCGGCGGCGCCACCACCGCGGGGAGTGGTCCCGCAGCCGCGGCGGCAGCAGCGCCGTCTCGACGTGGTGGAGGTCGGTCGCCCCGACGACGACGTCCGCCGCGACGTGCTCCTCGGTGCCCTCCGGGCGGCGCACCCGCACGCCGGTCACCCGCGCGCGGCGGCGGTCGGGCGCCGTGGTGACGGCGGTGACCTCGTGCCCGGTGCGCAGCGTGGCCCCCGCCTCCCGCGCCGCTCCGGCGACGGCGTCGACCAGCCGGGTGAAGCCCCCCAGCGGGTAGCGCACGCCGCCGGTGAGGTCCAGGGCGCTCATGAGGTGGTACATGCTCGGCGTGCGCTGCGGCGAGGACCCGAGGAAGACGGCCGGGTAGCCGAGGACCTGCCGCAGGCGGTGGTCGCGGAACCGGGTGGCGACGTGCCGGTCGAGGGAGCGCAGGAGCAGCGGGGCGAGCCGGTGGGCCTGGCGCAGGACGTCGCCGGCGGCGAGGTCGCGCCACGACGTGAAGCTCGTGTAGAGGAAGCGCCGCAGCGCGACGTCGTACGTGCTTCGCGCGGAGCGGAGGTAGGCCCGCAGCCGCGTGCCCGCACCGGGCTCGATGCGCTCGAAGGTGGCGACGTTGACCTCCTCGTCGGCCGCGACGTCGACCGGCCGGCTCTCCCCCTCGAAGAACACCCGGTACCCGGGGTCGAGCGGGACGAGGTCGAGCACGTCGTCGGCGGTGGTCCCGACCTCGCGGAAGAAGCGGTCGAAGACCTCGGGCATGAGGTACCACGAGGGGCCGGTGTCGAACCGGAACCCGTCCGCCTCCCAGCGGCCGGCCCGCCCGCCGAGCTCCGGGCCCCGTTCGAGGAGCTCGACGCGGAAGCCGTCGCGGGCGAGCAGGGCCGCACTCGCCAGGCCGGCGATCCCGCCGCCGACGACCACGGCCACCGGGCGGGTGCGCTCGGCGGTGTCCCGGGCCCCGGGGGTGAGCTGCGTCTTCACCTAGCGTCCTCCGGTGAGCACGGCGTGCAGGACGATACGCGCCTTGACATGGTCCGGGACGCGGACGCGGCTGCGGCGGATCTCGGCGGCCGGGGTGGCGGCGAGTCGTCGGGACAGCTCGCGGAAGAGGTCGTGGGCGGCGCGCACGGCGCGCCGGCTGCCGTCCGGCAGCCGGATGAGGGCGTCCGCCGCGGCGGCGAGGTCGGCGTCGATCGCGGCGAGCAGCGTGTCGCGGTGCGCGTCGTCGAAGGTGGCGGGGTCGAGCCCGGGGAAGTAGGTCCGGCCCAGGGCGTCGTGGTCCTCGGCGAGGTCGCGCAGGAAGTTGACCTTCTGGAACGCGGCGCCGAGGCGGGCGGCGCCGGGCGCCAGGCGTTCGTACGCGGCGTCGTCGCCGGCGACGAAGATCCGCAGGCACATGAGGCCGACGACCTCGGCCGAGCCGTGGACGTACCGGGCGAGGCTCGCGTCGTCGTGCCGGGAGACGGACAGGTCGGACCGCATCGAGGCGAGGAAGGGGGCGAGCAGGTCGCGCCCGATCCCGTACCGCCGGGCGGTCCGGGCGAAGGCGTGGACGACGAGGTTGGCGCTGCGCCCGGTCTCCAGGGCGCGGTAGGCGTCCTCCTCGAGCGCGTCGAGCACGCGCGCACGGTCCTCGGCCGGCCACGTCGGGTCCGGCTCGTCGACGATCTCGTCGGCGACGCGGACGAGGGCGTAGACGTTGCGGACGTGCTCCCGCTCGCGCTCGGCGAGCAGCCGGCAGGCCCAGCCGAAGGAGGTGGAGTAGGCCCGGATGACGACGGCGGAGCTCGCGCTGGCCACGGCGTCGTACCGGTTGGTCGCGGCCCGACGGGCGGTGAGGCTCATCCCCGTACCTCCGCCCGGACGACGGTCGCCACCCACCTGTCGAGGACGGGGGAGACCGCGAGGTGCGCGACGCTCGCACGCGCGAGGGCGGCGAGCTCACCGACGTGCTCCTCGACGGCCCGCCGCGCCCCGCACCGCTCGAGGAGACCGCGCACCCGCGCCGCGTCGGCCTCGTCGACGTCGGTCGCGAGGTACGGGCGGATGCGCGGCCACAGGTCGGTGGTGCGGGCGTGAGCGATGAGCGGGGTGCACTTGCCCTCGCGCAGGTCGGACAGCGCACTCTTGCCGGTGACCGCCTAGTCGCCGAACATCCCGTCGAGGTCGTACTGGAGCTGGTAGGCGAGGCCCAGGTGGCCGGCGAAGCGGACCAGCGCCCGCTCGTGCTCGGCGTCGGCGTCGGCGAGCACGGCGGCCAGCCGCACGGGGAGCTCGAAGGAGTAGACCGCCGTCTTGTGCTGCTCCATCGTCAGCGTCTCG
>DAHVRG010000284.1 GCA_027322565.1 Georgenia sp. | reverse complement strand
CAGGCCGTGGGCGGCCGTCATCTGCGGCAGTGAGGACAGCACGACCTCGCGCATGCCCTCGTCCCGGGCCCGGGCGAGGCACGCCTCGACCAGGGCGCGCGCCGCACCGCGCCGCCGTGCCGCGGGGTCGACGGCGAGCATCCGGAACTCCCCCTGCTCCCGCCGTCGGGCCACCTCCCGCCACGTCGAGCCCACCGGGCACCACGTCACGGTCCCGAGGAGCGCGCCGGCGTCGTCCTCCGCGACCCAGACCTCTGCCTCGCGGTCCCGCCGCTCAGCGTCGCGAAGCATCGCGAGGTAGAAGTCCTCGGCGCCACCCGGCGTGCCGACCAGACCGTCGGCCCGGTAGGCCGCCACGGTCAGCCGCCCGACGGCGCCGTACTCCGGGGCGCGGACGCGCCGCACGACCACAGCCCTGCGCCGACGGTCCACCTGTGGGCCTTCCGGCTCCATCTCGCGTCCATAGCGGCCGGGTCCTGACCGCATCCCTTCCTACGGTCGGACCATGCACACCGACGACGAGGCCATCCGCCCGTTCACCCTCCACGTCCCGGAGGAGTCGCTCACCGAGCTCGCTGACCGGCTCCGCCGGACGCGCTGGCCGGTCGAGGACGAGACGTTCGGCTGGGACCACGGGGTCCCAGTCGACTACGCCCGCGAGCTCGCCGAGTACTGGGCCGACGGCTTCGACTGGCGCGCACAGGAGCGCCGGATCAACGCCACCCCCCCAGTTCACCACCACCGTCGACGGCCACGACGCCCACTTCTTCCACGTCCGCTCCGCTCACCCCGATGCCACGCCGCTGCTCCTCCTCCACGGATGGCCCGGGGCACCGACCGAGTTCCTGCCGATGGTGCCCGCACTCGTGGACCCGGTGGGCCACGGCGGCACGGCCGCGGAGGCGTTCGACGTCGTGGTCCCGACCGTCCCCGGCTTCGGGATCTCCGGACCGGTGGTCGGGTGGGACACCGGCCGGGCGGCCGCCGCCCTGGCCACGCTCGTGGCACGCCTCGGCTACGACCGGTACGTCGTCCACGGCTACGACACCGGCTCCTCATCGCCCGGAGGATGGGCATCGCCAACGCCGAGCACATCGTCGGTCTCCATCTCACCGACGTCCTCGGCGGGGAGAGCCTCACCTACGAGACCGCCGACCTCGGCGACCCGCTCGAGGCGCGCGCCGTGGAGAACGCGCTGCGGTACGAGTACGAGCTCGGCGGGTACGCCCTGGTGCAGTCCAGCCGCCCGCAGTCCCTCGGCACGGCGCTCACCGACTCGCCGGTGGGGCTCCTCGTCTGGATGGTCGAGCGGTTCCGCGACTGGTCGGCCGCGGAGGAGAGCCCGGAGGAGGTCCTCTCCCGGGACGAGATGCTCACCACGGTGAGCACTACTGGTACTTCGCGACCATCTGGTCCTCGATGCGGTACTACAAGGAGGAGGCTTCGGCCTGGGGCAGCGCGCCCGAGCCCTCGCACACCCCCTTGGCGATCGCCGCCATGCCGCGCGACCTCGGCGTCCCGGTGCCCCGGCTCGTCCGGGAGAGGAACAACCTCGTGCGGTGGGAGCAGCTCACCGCCGGCGGGCACTTCGCCGGCTGGGAGCAGCCCGGCCTCATGGTCGAGGACCTGCGGGCGGCGGTGCCGGTGCTGCGCGCCGCCCGGGCTACCTCGTCAGCAGCAGCCGCGGACCGCCCGGCACCGGGTCGGTGACGAGCCGCCCGTAGGTGAGGACGTCGACGCGCTCGCCGGCGATGAGGAACTTGCCGCGCTCGCAGCCGCCCGCGGTCAGGGCCCAGTCCGCGACCGTGGCCACGGCGGCCGACATCCACCCTCGGCCGCGGTGCGCCGCGTGCATCCAGTACCAGACCCAGCCCACCCGGTCCTCCTCGTCGACGAGGACCCCGACCGAGCCGACGAGGCGGTCAGCGACGGTGACCGCGAAGACGTGCCGTCCCGGCTCGGTGAGGCGGCGGACGTACGCCTCGGCCTGCTCCGGCGTCGTGACGTCCCCCTGCCGGACCATGTCGGGGGCTGACCGGAAGGCGTCGAGGACGGCGGAGGCGTCGGCGTGGCGGAGGGGGCGCAGCGCAGGTGCGGCGGACACGGCGGTCAGCGTACGACGTCGCCCCTCATCCCTGTTCCGGGGGCAGGGAGGCGTCTCTCAGTGGACGAGGACGGCCTTGACCGCCTCCCCGGAGGTGGTGGCCGCAATGGCGGTCTCCAGCTCGGGGAACGGGAAGGTCTGGACGAGCCGTTCCAGCGGGAAGCGGCCCTGCCGTCGCAGCTCGAGGAGCTGGGGGATGAAGACACGGGGCACCGAGTTGCCCTCGACGATGCCCTGGACCCGGCGGCCCAGCTGCATGACCGGCAGCAGGTCGAGCGACATGCCGGGCGCGGCACCGACGATCCCGAGGGTCCCGCCCCAGGCGAGGGCGTCGACGAGCCGAGTGAGCACGGGGCCGACGGCCGTCGTGTCGAACGCGTGGGTCGCGCCGTGGCCACCGGTGACGGCCCGGATCTGCTCGACCTGGTCCTCGTCGCGGCCGTCCACCGTGTGGGTCGCGCCCAGCTCGCGGGCCAGCTCGAGCCGGGCCGGGACGACGTCGACGGCGATGATCGTGCCGACGCCCGCGGCGACGGCGGCCATGAGGCCGCTGAGCCCGACGGCGCCGGTGCCGGCGATGACGATGCTGTCGGTGGGGCCGGGCCGAAGGGCGTTGAGGATCGCGCCGGCGCCCGTCTGCACGCCGCAGCCCAGGGGGCCGAGGAGGTACTCGTCGTCCGCCTCCACCCACTCGGGCACCTTGGCCAGGTCGCGTGCGGCGACGAGGCCGTGGGTCCCGAAGGAGGACTGCCCGAAGAAGCTGGCGCCGACCGGGCCGCCGGCGCGGGCGGCCTTGTACGACCCGTCGGCCCGGGTGAGGGCGAAGTTGAGGTCGTTGAACTGCTCGCAGTTGAACGGGCGGCCGGTCAGGCAGGTGCGGCACTGGCCACAGGAGGTGTATGAGGCCATCACGCGGTCGCCCTCGGCGAACTCGGTGACGCCGGCCCCGACCGCCTCGACGACGCCGGTGCCCTCGTGCCCGTACACGGCGTCGGGGAAGTCGGGCTGGTGGAAGACGTCGCGCGCGAACAGGTCGGTGTGGCACAGGCCCGTGGAGGTGAAGCGGACGAGGACCTCACCCGGGCGCGGGTCGTCGAGCTCGATCCCGTCGACCAGCTGGAACGTGCCGCGGGGCTCGGTGAGGACGTGGGCGCTGGTCGTGGTCGGCATGGTTCTCCTCCGTGGGTTGGCGGCCACGCTACCGGGGCGAGGTCCTGCCGCAATCGCGGGGCCGGCGGCGTCAGAGGAACGGCTCGGGGACGAACCGGCCCCACGCGACGAAGCCGGAGAGCGCGACGAACACGAGGTCACCGAGCGCGTTGCGCCACTCCCGGCGGACGATCCGGACGGTCGTCGCCCCGGTCATGACGAGGACGAACCCGAGGGCGGCGACCGGCACCAGCACCGGAGCGATGCCGGTGACCGCCGGGAGGACGAGCCCGACAGCCCCGGCGACCTTCACGGCGCCGAGCGCCGTGATGAAGCCGGGGCTGAACTCGTCGACGTAGTGCTGGTTGCGGGAGATGGCGCGGAACCGCTCCTTCGGCAGGACGACCATTGCCGCGCCCCCGGCGAGGTAACCGGCGGCGAGTAGGCTGGCGACGATCCACAGTGCGGTGTTCATGGGTCCTCCTTCGGGTGGGTGCCCCTCGCGGCGAGGGGCTGACCCTGAGGACGCGGCACGCCGTTCCGCTGTGACATCGAGGCGGCCGCGGTGACCGTGTCACAGCAACCGGCCCTCGTCCGTCTCGTGGGTATGGACGACGGACGAACGGACCTGGTGAGGGGGACGGCGATGGCGCACGCCGAGCAGTTCGAGGAGCTCCGCCCGCTGCTCTTCTCCATCGCCTACCGGATCCTCGGCAGCGTGAGCGAGGCCGAGGACGCGGTGCAGGAGACCTGGCTGCGGTACGCCGGATCGGGAGTCCGCCCCGACTCGCCCAAGGCCTACCTCGCCACCGTCGTCACCCGGGTCTCCATCGACGTGCTGCGCTCGGCACGGGTGCGTCGCGAGACCTACGTCGGGCCGTGGCTGCCCGAGCCGCTGCTCACCGACGAGCCGTCCGTCGACCCGTACCGCGACCCGGAACGGGCGGCGGACCTGGCCGACTCCGCGTCCATGGCCGCGCTCCTCGTGCTGGAGCGGCTCAGCCCCCTGGAGCGGGCGGTGTTCGTCCTCCGCGAGGTCTTCGGTTTCGGCTTCGCCGAGATCGCCGCCGTCGTCGACCGGTCGGAGGCGGCCTGCCGCCAGCTCGCCAGCCGGGCGCGACGGCACATGCGGTCGGGCCGGCCCCGGTTCGAGGCGGACCGGCGCAAGCGGCTGGAGCTGGCCGACCGGTTCTTCGACGCGCTGAGCCGCGGGGACCTGGCCGGGCTGCAGGCGCTGCTCGCGGCCGACGTCGCGACCGTGAACGACGGTGGCGGCAAGGGCGGCGGCCAGGGCGTGACGTTCGGCGCCGTCCGGGTAGCGCGGATCCTCGTGGCCACGGCGCCGTCCTTGCTGGCCGCCGGTGCCCAGCTGGAACGGCGCGACGTCAACGGCAACCCCGGCGCCGTCATCCGGGACGCGGGCGGACACGTCGTCGCCGCGTGGTCCCTGGACATCCTCGACGGGCAGGTCCAGATGATCCGGTCGGTGACCAACCCCGACAAGCTGCGCCACCTCGGGGTGCCCGGGGACATCCGAGCGCTCGTCCGGGAGCGGAACCGGCTGCGGCGCTCGCGGCGGGACTCCACGCGCGCGGACGGCGGCGGCACGTAGGCCCGCGCGAGGTGCGGCACGGCACGGGCACCGGCGGGCCGTCACCCGCGCGTACCGTGGTCGGTATGCCCGACACCCCGGCTGCGGAGGTCACCGTCGACGCGGACCTGGTCCGGGCGCTGCTCGGTGACCAGCACCCCGACCTCGCGCACCTGCCGCTGCGGCTCGCCACGAACGGGTGGGACAACAGTGTGTGGCGCCTGGGCTCCGACCTCGCGGTGCGGCTTCCGCGCCGGGCGGTCGCCGCCCCGTTGGTCGAGCAGGAGCAGCGCTGGCTCCCCGTGCTCGCCGCGCGGGTGGCGGCGACGGTCGACGTCGTGCTCCCGGTGCCCGTGCGGACCGGTACTCCGACGGTGCACTACCCCTGGCGGTGGTCCGTCGTCCCCTGGGTGGACGGCCGGTCCGCCGGAACCGTCCCGCCGGCGGCGCGCACGTCGCTGGCCGGCCCGCTCGCCCGGTTCGTCCGTGCACTCCACCTCCCGGCACCGTCCGACGCGCCGGCGAACCCGGTGCGCGGCGGGCCACTGACCGGCCGGGACGCCGTCGTCCGGGACCGGCTGGGGCACGGGTCCCTGCCACGGGCGGCGGAGCTGCTGGCGCTGTGGACCGAGCTGGCCGCAACGCCGTCGTGGAGCGGCCCGCCGACCTGGCTGCACGGAGACCTCCACCCCCACAACCTCGTCGTCGACGACGCCGGCGAGCTCGCCGCCGTCGTCGACTTCGGCGACCTCACCGCCGGGGACCCGGCGACCGACCTCGCCACCGCGTGGCTGACCTTCGACGCGACCGGGCGTGCCCGTTTCCGCGCCGCTCTCGCGGACCGCTACGACACCGCGACCTGGCGGCGCGCCCGCGGCTGGGCCCTGAGCATGGCGACCGCCATGGTGACGATGTCCGACGACGAGCCGGTCATCCGCGCGATCGGCCACCACACCCTCGGCCAGGTGCTGATGGGCGAGGAGGAGCCGCCGCCGGACACGTGGACGACCGCTCAGTAGCGCACGTCGGCCCACACGCCGTAATGGTCGGAGGGGTGCACGCCGTGCACGACGCGGGTGCCGAGCAGCCCCGCCGCGACGGGGTGGCCGGCGCCGGCCCGCCGCGGCGTCGCCGTGAGGACGTAGTCGATCCGCCGGTCGGGCCACAGCAGTGGGCAGGCCCACGGATTGGTGTTCGACCACGTGTGACCCGCGCCGGTCCCGGCGACCTCCCAGGCGTCGTAGAACGCCAGCCCGGGGACAGGGGCCGTCGTCCTGCCGCGGAGCAGGCGCATCTCGTCGCTGTCCGGGTCGGCGTTGAAGTCGCCGCAGACGACGAGCGGGGTGTGCTCCTCCTGCCGTGCGGCCAGGTGGGACAGGAGCCCGCGCACGGCGTCCTGGCGCTCCCCGCTCTGGTCCAGCCACCACGCGTCCATGACGACGCCGTAGACGTCGACCGGTCCGCGCGGCCCCGCGACCCGGGCGGTCGTCTGGAGCACGGTCCCGTACACCGGGGCGGGACGTCCGTCTCAACGCCCACGGCCCGAGCCCCTCACCGCGCGACGGCGGACGCAGCTGTCCGCCGCTGCCGTCCGAAGGCCCGCCTGCACCGTCCTCACCACCTGATCCACGGAGGCCGCAGCCGCGGGGGACCCGAGACCCGCGGGTAGCCGGTCGGTGGCGCTGGCGTGTCACCGCCGAGCGGCTCGCGTCGGGCGGTCGGTGCCAGGGCGCGCAGCCGGCGGGTCCGCTCGGCGGTGGGCGGGTGGCTGCGGAGCAGCGCCGGGTCCGGGCTGCGGCGGTGCGGCACCATGAGCCGCTCCCAGATCCCGCCCTGGGACCGCTCGAGCGCCTCGAGCGCGGAGGCAAGCCCCTCCGGGTCACCGGTGAGTGCCGCCGCGGCGAGGTCGGCGTCGTACTCCCGGGACCGGGACAGACCGAGCTGCAGGAGCGTCGTCACGAGCGGCAGGACGACGAGCGCCACCCCGGTGAGGAGCGGACGGAGGTCGCCGGTGAGGGTGAGCGGGAGCGTGAGCGGCACGAGCCACATCCCGAGGTAGGCGAGCGCATGGGTCATCCGGGCGATGGCGTCGGAGACGTTCATGACCCGGGTGTCCCCGGCCCGGATGTGGCTGATCTCGTGGGCGATCACCCCGACGAGCTGGCGTCCGGTGAGGAGGCGGAGGATCCCGTCGGTGACGGCGACAGCGGCGTCGTCGCCCGCACCGGTGGCGAAGGCGTTGGTCAGTGGGCTGGCGACGTAGTAGATCCGCGGAGGCCGGCGGAGCCCGGCCTGCTCCGCCAGCACTGCGACCGCCCGGTGCAGCCCGGGTGCGGCATGGGCGGGCAGGGGCCGCGCGCCGTACATCCGCAGTACCCAGCCGGTGGGCACGCGGGGGCGGACGAGGCCGAGCACGAGTCCTGCGAGGACGACGGCGAGCAGGCCCGTGCCACCGAAGAACAGCCACGCGATGACGGCGAAGACGAGGGCCATCCCGGTGAGGAGCGCGAGCCCCTGGAGGGCGTTGCGCAGCCGCTGCCGACGTCGCAC
>DAHVRG010000280.1 GCA_027322565.1 Georgenia sp. | reverse complement strand
GCACCACCCGGACCGCGGGTGTCACGTGCTCGGCGGTCCCGGCGACGTCGGGCCAGACCGCACCCGTCGGCGCGACCACGACGACGTCGCGGGCGGGTTCGGCGAGCAGGGAGCTGACCGGTCGGGACAGGGTGGGGTGCCCGTAGACGAGCACCCGGTCGACCTCGGCCCCGAGCTCGGTGAGGAGCAGGCGGTAGGCGGGGACGGCGTTGGGACCGGTGCGCGCGCCCGAGGTCGGCTCCGCGAGCAGCGGCCAGCCGCCGGCCTCGGCGACCCGCGCCGCCTCCGGGCCCGCGCCGTCGCCGGCGACGACGACGGTCCGGCCCCCCGCCGGTACATCGAGGATGCCGCTGCGCTCCTGGCGCACGACCACCTCCCGCCGCTCGGGTGGGCGGCCCGGCTCCCACGGCCGGACGGGGACGAGCGGGTCACGGAAGGCGAGGTTGAGGTGCACCGGGCCGGGGTCGCCCGAACGCGCCCCGGTGGCGGCCGCGAGCGCCCGGACCACGACCTGCCGGGCGGCCCGGGCCGGGGTGTCGGCCGGCAGGTCGGAGTGCCAGCGCGGTGCCGACCCGAAGATGCCGACCTGCTCGGTCGTCTGGTTGGCCCCGGTGCGGCGCATCTCGTGCGGTCGGTCGGCGCTGAGGACGACGAGCGGCACCCCGCTGTGGGCGGCCTCGAGCACCGCGGGGTGGAGGTTGGCAACCGCGGTGCCGGAGGTGGTGACGGCGGCGACGGGCTCGTTGTCCGCACGGGCCAGACCGAGGGCGACGAAGCCGGCGACCCGCTCGTCGACCCGCACGTGCAGCCGCAGCCAGCCGGCCTCGTGCGCTGCGAGCAGGGCGTAGGCGAGCGGGGCACTGCGCGACCCCGGGGCGAGCACGACGTGGCGCACCCCGCCCTGGACCAGGGCGGTGACGACCGCGCGGGCGAGCAGTGCCGCGGGCGCCTCGGCGGTCACCGGTCGACCCCGGCGACGTCGCGGAGCCGGGCGCTCCACCGGTCGTGTACCTGCGGTGGGGCGGCGACCGCGGCGAGGCTCTCCGCCGTCGGCTCGGGCACGGTGACGGGCAGGTACCCGCCGCGCGGGACGAGCGGGTCGGGGACGGTGTCGCGCTCGAGGAGCCGCACCGTCCCGAGCCCGCACGCGTGGTGCAGCTCGGGCAGCGCGGCGGCGAGCGCCACCCCGGCGGCGATCCCCACCGAGGACTCCAGCGCGGAGGAGACGACGACGGGCAGCCCGACCGCCTCGGCGAGCCGCAGACAGGCGCGCACGCCGCCGAGCGGCTGCACCTTGAGCACGACGACGTCGGCGGCCTCGGCCCGGCGCACGGCGAGCGGGTCGGCGGCCCGCCGGATCGACTCGTCGGCGGCGATCGGGACGTCGGTGCGCCGGCGCAGCGCCGCGAGCTCCGCGACGTCCGCGCAGGGCTGCTCGGCGTACTCCAGCCCGCCGGCGGCCCGGTCGAGCACGGGCAGCCGGTCGAGCGCGGTGTCCAGGTCCCAGGCCCCGTTGGCGTCGATGCGGATCCTGCCCTCCGGGCCGAGGGCGTCGCGGACGGCCTCGAGCCGCGCCTGCTCCTCGGCCACGTCCTGCCCGGGCTCGGCGACCTTGACCTTCGCGGTGCGGCAGCCGTCGCTCGCGGCGACGATCGCGGCGGCCTGCTCTGGCCCGACTGCGGGGACAGTGACGTTGACCGGGACGCGGTCCCGCACCGGCTCGGGCCAGCCCTCGTCCGTCGCCTCGCGGGCGGCGGCGAGCCACGGCGCGGCCTCAGCGACGTCGTAATCCCAGAAGGGGGAGAACTCGCCCCACCCCGCGTCGCCGCGCAGCAGCACGCCGTCGCGGGTGGTGATGCCGCGGAACCGGGTGGTCATCGGGGTGGACCAGACGGCCGCGGGCGCGGGCAGCGGACGCTCGGACACGGTGGGCACGTCCCGAGGATAGGTGGCGAGCACCCGAAGGGCGGTGCGTCGCGCCTTAGGGTGGCCCGCATGACCGACCTGACCGAGCAGCCCGACCAGCCCTTCGACCCGCGCCGGTGGCGGCCGGTCGAGGGCTTCGACCTCACCGACATCACCTACCACCGCGCGGTCAAGCGGACCGCCGACGGCGGGACCCGAGACCTGCCCGCGGTGCGGATCGCCTTCGACCGCCCCGAGGTGCGCAACGCGTTCCGCCCGCACACCGTCGACGAGCTCTACCGCGTCCTCGACCACGCCCGGATGACCTCCGACGTCGCCGCGGTCGTCCTCACCGGCAACGGCCCCAGCCCCAAGGACGGCGGCTGGGCCTTCTGCTCCGGCGGTGACCAGCGCATCCGGGGCCGGGACGGCTACCGCTACGAGACCGACGATGCCGACCCGCGTGCCGAGCTGCCCCGGCGCCGGGAGCAGATCGACCCCGCGCGCGCGGGCCGGCTGCACATCCTCGAGGTGCAGCGGCTCATCCGGACCATGCCCAAGGTCGTCATCGCCGCGGTGAGCGGCTGGGCCGCCGGGGGCGGGCACTCCCTCAACGTCGTGTGCGACCTGTCCATCGCCTCGCGCCAGCACGCGCGCTTCATGCAGACCGACGCGAACGTCGGGTCCTTCGACGCCGGCTACGGCTCGGGCCTGCTCGCGCGGCAGGCGGGGGACAAGCGGGCCCGAGAGATCTTCTTCCTCGCCCGGGAGTACTCGGCGGAGGACGCCGAGCGCTGGGGCGTGGTCAACGAGGTGGTCGACCACGCGGAGCTGGAGACCACGGCCCTGGAGTACGCGCGCATCATCGCGGGCAAGTCGCCGCAGGCGATCCGGATGCTCAAGCTGGCGTTCAACATGGTCGACGACGGGCTGGCCGGGCAGCAGGTGTTCGCCGGGGAGGCGACCCGCCTGGCGTACATGACGGACGAGGCCGCCGAGGGGCGCGACGCCTTCCTCGAGCGACGGGACCCGGACTGGTCGCGCTTCCCGTACTACTACTGACCGCGGAGCACGTGCCGACCGGAGCTCGTCCGCCGAACCGACGGGCCACAGCGCTGTGGCCGCGCCGGTACGGCACGTGACCGGATGGCCACACGGCAAGTGGCCGTGTCCGCAGCGCCCGGGCCCTCCATCCCTGTCAGCCGCTGCGGACACGGCCCGTACGTGCCCGCCTCGCGCAGGCCTCCACTCCTGCTCCAGCGGGCACGCCCCCCGTTACCGTGCCTGCCACACCCCCTGTCGAAGAAGCTCGTGGAGCGCGGTCACGGAACAAGCATGCCCCTCGTCACACCGCGGAGGAATCCGTCGGCGGCATCGATTTCGGTCCCTTCGCATCCTGCGAAGGGATGAACTCTGCGTCCTCTTCGCGGCGAGGTCAGCGTTCGACGTCGACGCCGCCGCGGTCGACGGGCACGAGCTCCACCCAGGTGGACCCCGGTGCCAGCTCCACGTCCGTGCCGTCGGCCGCCGTGAGCGTGACCGGGTCGCCCACATCAGGCTTGGACCAGGTCGCCGCCACGGTGTGCCCGGCCGACGCGACCAGCGCCTCACCGGTGCCGGTCATCACCGTCTCCGGCACCGCGTTCCCGGACTGGTCCCGGCCCGCGGAGGCGACGACCTGCACGCGCAGGACGACGACGTTCTGGGCACCGAGCACCGCACCCTCCGGCGTGGTGGCCGCGCTGCCCGCCTCGTCGCGCTCCCACCGTCCGCCCTCGGGGTCCCAGGTCCAGCCGGGGCTGGTCTGCGGGAAGCGCAGCCGCACGGCGGTGGCCGGCTCCCCCGCCCGGACGGCCGTCGCGCCGTCGGCCTCGGCGGCGAAGGCGAACTGCTCCGGCGGCGGGTCCGCCGCGCCGGCCTGTGCGAGAAAGTCCGCCGTCCGGCCGTAGAGGTTGTGGGGCGCCCGCCGATCGGAGCTGCGGAAGAAGCCGGCGTCGCCCGCGTCGTGGGAGATGAGCTGGATGCCCGCCTCCCGGACCGAGCTGAGGAAGAGCTGCTGTCCCCCGGAGATGACCTGCGGCCCCCCGAGCGAGCCGACGATGCCGGCGTCCATCGGTCGCAGCGAGCGGATCGGCCCGACGACCTCCGGCAGCCGGGAGTGGAATATGGCGTTGAAGCGGGTGATGCCGCCCTCGACCATCTCCTCCCACACGACGTCCGCCTCGTCCAGGCCGGTCTGCGGCCGGGCCATCGCGGTGTTCTCGATCTTCACGGCGACGGCGGGGCGGCTCTCACCCTCCTCCATCGGCAGCCCGGTGAGCGGCCAGGTCGCGACCGGCTCGGTGGGCTCGGCGGTCGGGGTGGGGGTGGGCGTGGGCGTGGGCTCGGCGGTGACCGCCTCGCCGACGGACTTCGGGCCTGCCCCGCTGCACGCCACGAGCGCGCAGAGGGTCACCGCCAGGGTCGCGGCCCAGCGTCGTCGTCCCGCCATACACCCTCCTGTGTCGGCCCTGCGGGGCAGAGTACCCGCACGGGCGCCTACCCTGACGGGCATGACGTCCCCCGACCGCCGGCGCGCCGTGGTGCTGCCCGGCGGGACCGCACCGGAGGCCGTGCGCAGGCTGCTCGACGCGCTCCCGGCGGCGCTCGACGGCAGCGGACCCGCTCTGCGCCCGGCCGACCCCGCGCAGGCACCGCCCGCCCCGCCCGAGGTGCCCCCGGGCGTCGCGGCCGTCGTCGCGACGTCCGGCTCGACGTCGGGGACAGGGCACCTCGTCGCGCTCGACGGCGCGGCCCTGGTCGCCTCGGCCCGGGCCACCCACGAGCGGCTCGCCTGCCCCGGCCAGTGGGTGGCCTGCCTGCCCAGCCACCACATCGCCGGGCTGCAGGTGCTCGTCCGCTCGGTGGTCGCGGGGACGGAGCCCGTCGTGCTCGACACGACCGACGGCTTCCGGGCGACGGACCTCGCCGCGGCGGTCGGCCGGCTCCGGGACGACGTCCCGGGCTACCTCTCGCTCGTGCCCACCCAGCTGGCCCGCGTCCTGGCCGACGACGTCGCCGTCGCCGCGCTCCGCCGCCTCTCCGCCATCCTCGTCGGCGGCGCCCGCACGGCCGCGGGGCTGCTCGCGGCCGCCCGCGACGCCGGCCTGCGTGTCGTCACGACCTACGGGATGACGGAGACCGGGGGCGGCTGCGTCTACGACGGTGTCCCGCTCCCCGGCGTCGCGGTGGACGTCGACGCCGAGTCCCGGGTGTGGCTCACCGGTCCGGTGCTCGCGCGCGGCTACCTCGACGACGCGGACGCCGACCGGGACACCTTCCGGGACCGGGGCGGACGGCGCTGGCTGCGCACCGCCGACCGCGGATCCCTCGCGGACGGCGTCCTCACCGTCCACGGCCGGCTCGACGACGTCATCGTCAGCGGCGGGCTCAACGTCTCGGCCTCCGCCGTCGAGCGGGCGCTCGGCGAGCTGCCCGGATTGGGGGACGTCGTCGTCGTCGGGGTGCCGGACGACCACTGGGGTGCCCTGGTGACCGCGGTCGTCGCCGGCGACGGGACGCCCGACCTGGCGGGGCTCCGGGCGCACGTGGGTGAGCGGCTCGGCCGCCCCCACGCGCCGCGCGCGCTCGTCCGGCTCGCCGAGCTGCCGCTGCGCGGGCCCGGCAAGGTCGACCGCCTGGGAGCGGCGGCCCGCGCGCGGGAGCTGCTCGCCACCGGGGACGCCCGCACCGAGCGTCTTCCCTGACGGCACCCCGCGGCGCCGCCGTTACCCTGGACGGCGTCCCCGCCGCAAGGAGCTTCATGGCCACGATCGCCGACTGGGTGGAAGGCGCCCGGATCCGCACCCTTCCCGCCGCCGCCGCCCCCGTCCTCGTCGGCACCGGCGCGGCCTACGCCCTCGACGCCGGCTCTGTCCCCCGGGCGCTGCTCGCCGCCGGGGTGGCGCTCGCGCTGCAGATCGGCGTCAACTTCGCCAACGACTACTCCGACGGGGTGCGCGGCACCGACGACCACCGCACCGGTCCCCCGCGCCTCACCGGGTCGGGCGCGGCCCGGCCCCGGACGGTCAAGCTCGCCGCCTTCGCCTCCTTCGGGGTGGCGGCCGCCCTCGGGCTCGCCCTGTGCGCGCTGGCCGGCACATGGTGGCTGCTCGGCGTCGGGGTGCTGTGCGTACTCGCGGCGTGGGGGTACACGGGCGGCCGGAACCCCTACGGGTACCGGGGGCTCGGGGAGGTCGGCGTCTTCGTCTTCTTCGGCCTCGTCGCGACCCTCGGCACCACCTACACCCAGGCGCTGCAGGTGTCCTGGCCGGCCGTCGCGGGGGCGGTGGGGATCGGGTTCATCGCCTGCGCCCTCCTCATGGCGAACAACCTGCGCGACATCCCCACCGACCGCGCCTCGGGCAAGCGCACCCTGGCGGTGCGGCTCGGGGACCGCCGTTCCCGGTGGACGTACGTCGCTCTCACCGTCGTCCCCTTCGTGCTCGCCGGCGCCGTGGCGCCGGCCCACCCCTGGGCGCTGCTCACGCTCGCGCTGGTGCCGCTCGTCGTCCGGGAGGCCCGCACCGTGCTCGGCGGCGCGACGGGCCGCGACCTCGTCGTCGTGCTGCGGGACACCGGCCTGCTCGAGCTCGGCTACGGGATCCTGCTCGGCCTCGGGCTGCTGCTCTAGCGCGACCGCGAGGTGCTCACCCCGTCCTCCGCTCGCCGAGGAAGGCGGCGGCGTTCTCGACGGCCGCCCGGTGCACGGCCGATGCCCCGCGGTGTGCCACGAGGCCGAGCGGGTCCCGGGTCCCCATGGGGAAGGGCCAGTCGCTCCCCACGAGGAGGTGCTCCTCACCCACGACGTCGACGGCCAGGTCCACGACGGCCGGGTCGTGCGCGAGGGCGTCCACCCACAGGCGCCGTGCCTCCACGCGCAGGTCGGCGTCCGTGCGGTCCACGCCGGGGCGAGCGGTGAGGACGCCGCGCTGCCAGCGGCCCAGCAGCGTGGGCACGACACCGCCGCAGTGGACGAGCGCGACCCGGAGCGTGGGGTGCCGGTCGAGCACACCTCCGAAGAGCAGCTGGGCGGTCGCGACGCCGGTCTCGACCGGG
>DAHVRG010000229.1 GCA_027322565.1 Georgenia sp. | reverse complement strand
AGCGGGGCGAGGACCTCACGCGGCTCGCCCGCCGGTGCACCGGAGGCGACCAGGGCGCCGTACCACGACGCGAGGTCGGCCCCCGCGTCGTCGAGCGCCACGCGGTCGAGGTCGACGAGGGTCACGGCGGGCTGGTCGGCCCCGGCCGGGTCGGTCGGCCCGGTGGCGCCGCCGGCGGCGGCGAGGTCCGGTCGCACGACGACCTGGTCGGCCGAGAAGTCCCCGTGGACGACGCAGGGGGTGGGGGCGTCGCCCAGGCCGGCCCGGATGCGCTCGGCGGTGGTGCGCGCGTCGGACGCGAGCTCCGGGAGGATGGCGCGCACCGCACCGACGGCCGCGGCGAGGTCCGCGGCCCGGTCGACGCGGGCGAGCCCCGCGAGCGGTGGACGCCGGTGGACGCGGGCGAGCAGCTCGCCGGCGCGGGCCCAGAGGTCCTCCACCGGGGGCCCGGCGAGGCGGTCGAGCGACGTGCCCGGCACCCAGGCCGTCGTGACGACCCCGCGCCGGCGGTGCACGCGGGTCACCAGGGGGACCGGAAGGCCGGCGACGGCCCGGTACCCGGCGGCGAGGTCCGGGAGCGCGGCCGGCCGGTGCACCTTGACGAGCACCCGCGCGCTGCCGGCCCGGTCCCGGCGGGCAACCCACCGGCGGCCGGGCTTGTAGACGAGCGGGGTGACGGTGTCCCCGGGGTGCTGGAGCACCCGCCGGACCCCCGGCAGGTGCCGGTCAGCCGTGACGTCGGCGAGCGCGACACCGAGGGACGGGTCGATCGCGGCGCCCCGGCCGACGTCGTCGCCGGTGCCGGCGCGCTGCACCTTGGCGAGCTTGTCGCGGGCCGCGGGACGCAGGGCGAGCGCCTGCGCGAAGGAGGGGACGCCGTCGTCGTCGGTGAGCACGAGCCCCGCGACGAGCGAGGTGCCCGGTTTGTACCGCAGGTAGGTGACGCGCGCGTCGGCGACGTCCCAGGTCGGGGCGAGCCGCCGGGCCAGGGGCAGCGGGTCGAGGACGGCCCGCAGCCCGGGGAGCGCCGGGTCGGCGGCGGCGAGGCGGTCGTCAGCCGGTGCGACGGTGGTCATCGTCCTCCTTCGGGGGCCGCTCCGGGTCCGGGACGGCGACGAGGCGGCGGTGCCGCTCCGGGTCGAGCAGGGTGAGCCGGGACCCGGCCGTGGCGAGCAGCTCCTCCGGGCGGCCGTGCTCGGCGACGCGGCCGCGGTCGAGGACGACGATCTCGTCACAGCTCAGCGCGTCGGCCAGGGTGTGGGTGATGACGACGGTGGTGCGTCCCTCGGCGAGCCGGTCGATGGCCTCGAGCACCTCGGCGGAGTTCTTCGGGTCCAGCCCCGTCGTAGCCTCGTCGAGGATGATGACGGAGGCGTCGCGGAGCATGGCCCGGGCGATGGCGATGCGCTGGCGCTGGCCGCCGGAGAGCGTCTCGCCGCGCTCGCCGACCATGGTCCGGTAGCCGTCCGGCAGCCGGGTGATGAACTCGTGGGCGTTGGCGGCGCGGGCGGCGGCCTCGATCTCCTCCTCGCCGGCGCCGGGGCGGCCCATCTCGATGTTCTCCGCGATGGTGCCCTGGAAGAGCACCGACTCCTGCAGGACGACGGCGATGTGGGAGCGCAGCGACTCGAGGGTGACGTCGCGCAGGTCGTGTCCGTCGATCTTCACGGCGCCGCGGACCGGGTCCTGCAGCCGCAGGAGCAGGCCGGCGAGCGTCGACTTGCCCGAGCCGGAGTGGCCGACGATCGCTACCTTGCGGCCGGGCAGGATGCGCAGCGAGACGTCGTCGAGGGCGCGGTCGGTGCCGGTGTAGGAGGCGGTGACGTTCTCCAGGCGGATCTCGCCGGCGAGGTGCTTGATCGTGTACGCCTTGGCGGAGTCGGTGACGTCCTGCTCGGTGTGCATGAGGTCGAGGATCCGCTCGCCCGAGGCGGCCGCCTTGGCGATGCGCCCGGTGTACTTGGCCAGGTCGCGCATCGGCTTGAAGGCGCCCTTGAGGTACTGGATGAAGACGACGAGCTCACCGGGGGAAAGGTGTCCGCGCACCACCGACCAGCCGCCGACGAGGAGCACCGCGCCGGTGGCGACGCCGACGAGGACGTCGGTCTTGCGCTCGAGGGCCGCGGAGAGCCGGGTGGCCTTGACGCCCTCCTTGAGCTCCTGGTCGTTCGACGCGGCGAAGGTCTGCTCGAGCCGGTCGGCGAGCGAGTAGGCCTGGACGACCTTGATCGCGCCGAGCGACTCCCCGGCCGCGCCGGCGAGGTCACCCTCGCGCCGCCGCTGGACGCGGGAGGCGGAGGTGATCTTCCGGGTGGAGCGCGAGGAGGACATCGCGAAGAACGGGAACGCGGCGAGGACGACGAGCGCGAGGCGCCAGTCGAGGACGAACATGACGACGAGCATCGCGACGAGCGTGAAGACGTTGCCGAGGAGCGGCATCGCCGCGGTGGTCGCGACGTCCCGCAGGCGGCCGACGTCGGCGATGAGCCGGGTAATGAGGTCGCCGCCGCGTGCGGAGCTGTGGAAACGCAGCGACAGGCGCAGCACGTGGGAGTAGACCTTCGCGCGCACCGACGTCATCGCCCGCGTGCCGGCGAGCGCGAAGAACACCGTCATGAGGTAGGAGGCGAGCGCTCGGAGACCGGCGACGGCCACCACGCCGACGGCGCAGAGGATGAGCAGCCGGACCATCCCCGGGTCCTGGGCCGCGCCGGGGACGACGACGGCGTCGATGACGAGGCTCAGCGGCCACGGCTGGAGCAGCCGGAAGACGACCTCGGCGAAGAGCGCGACGAACCCGCCGACGACGATCCTGCGGTGCGGCCGCAGATGGGGCCGCAGGAAGCTCCAGATCCGCCGGAGCGAGGGCAGGACGGCCTTGAGCTCGGCGGCCGGCTTCGACCTGGCCATCAGGCCACCGCCCCCTTCCCCGTCCCCGCACCGACAGCCCACTTCTCGCCGACAGCCCACTTCTCGCCGACAGCTGAGTTCCTGACAGCCCCCGTGTCACCGAGAGCCGAGCCGTCCGCATCCGGCACGGTCAGCAGCATGCCTCCTGCCGCCAGGGACCGCGCGACGACGTGCGTCCACGTGTGGCCCGCGACGACGTGCTCCCGGGCGGCGGCACCGACCCGCTCCCGCAGGCCGGGGTCGGCGGCGAGCTCGCGGAGGGTCTCGGCGAGCGCGGCCGGGTCGGAGCCGGGGACGAGGAAGCCGGTGCGCCCGTGGTCCACGACCCGCGGCAGCTGGCCGACGGCCGAGGCGACCACGGGCAGCCCGGCGGCCATGTACTCGTACACCTTGAGCGGGGAGAAGTAGCCCTCGCCGACGGCGGGGTACGGCGCTGTCGCAACGTCCATCCGGTGCAGGTGGCCCGGGATGTCGACGGGGGCGACGGCCCCGGTCATCTCCACCCCGTCGGCGATGTCGAGTGCGGCGGCCTGCTCGCGCAGCGCCTCGGCCTCGGGGCCGTCGCCGACGAGCAGGAGGCGCGCGCCTGGCACCGCGCGACGCAGGAGGGCATAGGCCTCGAGCAGCGTCTCGGTGCCGTGCCACGGCTTGAGCGTGCCGACGAAGCCCACCGTGAAGGGCCGGTCCGTGGGTGCGGCGGCCGGGGCGGGGGCGATGCGGGTGACGTCGACCCCGTTGGACTCGACGACGACGGCCGGGGCGGCGTCGGCACCCGCAAGCTGGTCCCGGACCCAGGCGGCGACCGGCTCCGAGACGCACACGACGGCGCTCGCGTCGGCGGCGGCCTGCCGGATGACGGCCTGGGCCTCCGCGGCGTGGACCAGACCGCGGTGGCGGGCCTGCTCCTCGGGCAGCGGCGCGTTGACCTCGAGGACCGCGGGGACGCGGTGGTCGCGGGCGTAGGCGGTGCCCGCGGTGCTCCACAGCGAGTAGCGCTCGTAGACGGCGTCGAAGAGGCCGGCCTCCTCCAGCACCGTGCGCAGCTCGCGGTCGGCGGCCATGGCACGGCGCTCGCGGTCGGCGACGTCGGTGCCCTTGATGCGGCCCAGCTCGTGGACGACGAGCCGGCCCTCGGCGCGGGCGGCGGCCGCGGCGGGCCACGGCTCGCCGTCGGTGCGGCGGCAGAAGAGCTCGACGGTGTGCCCGGCCTCGAGGAGGACGCGGATGACCTCCTGGACGTGTACCGAGGCTCCCTTCGTGCCGAAGACCGGGATGCCGGGGTCGGCGCAGACGTAGGCGATCCGCATCAGAGGACCTCCTCGAGGTCGTGGCTCGGGCTGCCGGGACGTGGGCTGTCGGCGGGAAGTGGGCTGTCGGTGCCGGGGTGGGACAGGGGGTGCCGGGCGGCCGGCGTGCGGGTGGCGGTCTCGAGGGCGGCCACCTGCTTCCGGGTGTCGAACTCGCGCTCGACGAGGTCTCGGGCGGCGCGGGCGAGGCGGGCACGCAGCGCGTGGTCCTCGAGCAGCCGGACGATGGCGTCGGCCAGCCCGACGGCGTCGTGCTGGGCGACCTCCAGCCCCGTCTCCTCGTGGCGGACGGCCTCGGTGATCCCGGTGACGTCGGTGGACACGCACGGGGTGCCGAGCGCCATCGCCTCGAGGAGGACCGTGGGCAGCCCGTCGGCGTTGCCGTCGGAGCCCACGACGCACGGCGCGGCGAAGACCGCGGCGCCGGCGACCTGCTCACGTACCTCGTGCTGCGGCAGCGGCCCGGTGAGCTCGACGAGCTCCTCCAGCCGGAGCGCGGCGACTTGGGCGCGGAGCTCCTCCTCCTTCTCCCCGCCGCCGACGATCCGCGTGCGGACGGGCCGGCCGCGGTCGCGCAGGTGGGCGACGGCGTCGACGAGGACGTCGAACCCCTTCTTCTCCACGAGGCGCCCCACGGCGACGACGTCGACCGCGGCGAGGTCGTCCGCCGAGGGGGCGGTGAAGGGGAAGGCGGCGAGGTCGAGCCCGTTGTAGATCCGGTGCAGCCGGGTGCCGGCGACGGCGTCGGGGTAGGTGCTGCGCAGGTGACGCTCGTTGTAGTCGCTGATCGTCACGACGTGATGGGCGTCGGCGATCTTGCGGTGGAGGTCGGCCGGGTCGACCGACGCGTGGAAGATGTCCTTGGCGTGCGCGGTGAACGAGTAGGGCACCCCGGTGAGCAGCGAGGTCAGGCGGGCGACCGTCGTCGCGAGCGAGGCGAAGTGCGCGTGGAGGTGGGTGATCCCGCGCCGCACGACGAGGACGGCGAGCTCGAGCGCCTGGGCGGCGTCGGAGGCGTCCGCGGCGAGCAGCTCGGGCAGGGCGCGGTGGAACAGGGGCAGCTCCGGCTCGGCCGTGCGCAGGGCGGTCCACAGCTCGTCGGTCTTGCGGGCGCGCGGCACGTAGGTGACGGGGGCGCGCACGTCGGCGAGCGCGCTGTGGAAGCGCGGGTCGACCGGCGGACGCAGGGAGAACACCTCGATGTCGGCGCCCCGGGCCTCGCGGCCGAGCAGCTCGGAGACGATGAACG
>DAHVRG010000213.1 GCA_027322565.1 Georgenia sp. | reverse complement strand
TTGCGCAGCAGCGTGATGCCGGCCTCGGCGATCCGCCGGGCCACCTCACCGTTCTCGCGGTAGAAGGCCTCGTCGCCGAGGAGGATGCCGCCGGCCTCCTGACCCTCCTCACCCGGGAGCACCTCGACGAACTCGTCGAAGGGCTCGTCCATCAGCCCGAACTCGAACATCTTGGTGTAGCGGGGGTGAAGGAGTGCGTCGATGTCCGACTCCTCGATCTGCCCGGCGTCGAGTGCCTCGTTGATCCGCTCTTCGGTGTACCACTCCGGGTCGAAGTCGAGCTCCACACCGTTGCCGGCGAGGATGGCCTCGGCCGTGCTGTGGGTGGCGCGCCGGTCGCTCATGATCCAGCCGTCGAAGCCCCATTCGTCGTACAGCGTGTCCCGCAGGAGCTGGTCGTTCTCGCAGGCCCAGTCCCCGTTGAGGTGGGGGAAGGCGCACATGATGGAGGCGACGTCGCCGTCCTTGACGGCCATCTCGAAGGGGAGCAGGTAGAGCTCGTGCATCGCCCGGGAGGGGATGCGCGAGGCGGTGGTCCACCGCTCGGTCTCCTGCTCGTTGCCGGCGAAGTGCTTGAGCTGGACGTGGACGCCCTGGTCCTGGGCCCCCCGGATCTGCTCCACGGCGAGCGCCCCGGAGAGGAACGGGTCCTCGCTGAAGTACTCGTAGTTGCGGCCGCCGTACGGGTGGCGGACGAGGTTCGTCGCCGGGCCGAGGAGCACCTGGTGGGCGAAGAGCCGCGCCTCCTCACCGAGGATGGTGCCGTACTCGTAGTTGAGCTCGCGGTCGAAGGTCGCGGCGGCCGCCGTGGTCGACGGGACGCCGGTCGCCAACGGGTTCTGGCAGGACCCGCCCCGGATGCCGGTGCCGCCGTTGGTCATCCGGAAGGTCGGGATGCCGAGCTCCGGGATCCCGACGATGGTGCGCTGGGCGAACTCCAGGACGCACTCCTCGAGCTCCGGGTCCTCCTCGATCTCGCGGATGGCGATCTGCTGGATCTTCTGCTCCAGTGACATGGCATCGATGAGCAGGGTCGCCCTCTCCTCCGGGGGCAGGTCCGGGTCGTGCCACGGCAGGTGGTCTGCGGCCGCCGGTGCCCCCATCATCCCCACGCCCAGCGTGACCGCCAGCGCGGGGAACAGGGTCCACCTGAGCCCTTTGTGCTTTGTCATCATCGACTCCATCGATTGGTCACGCGAGCGTGTGCCACGCTCCCGGTCACGGGCGCGAACAGCCCCCTTCCCGCTCCGGACGCGGCGCCGACGCGCCCAGGGGGTGCCGCATGCCGTCGTCGGCAGCGGCTCCAGGCGTCACAGACCTAGGCGCAGTGACGCAGGTCACGAGTTCCCCCCACGTCGGCGACAGTACCGCCGCACGGAACTCACGCAAGACGTGGCGGCCGGACCGACTCCCGCACCCGCGGCGGCTCCGACTACGCTCGTACCCATGAGCATCGCGACCAGGGTGCTCGACCTCCTCACCGGGGACGAGCCCAACCAGCCCCGCCTCACCTGGTACGGCCCCGACGACGAGCGCGTCGAGCTCTCCGGCCGCGTCCTGGCGAACTGGGTCACCAAGGCCACGAACCTGCTCGTCGAGGAGGGGGAGGTGGAGCCGGGCAGCCGGGTGCTCCTCGACATCCCCGTGCACTGGCGGGCGCTGGTCTGGGCGATGGCGACGTGGTGCGCCGGGGGCGAGCTCGTCCTGCCCGCCGAGGACACCTTCGACGACGATGCGGAGCTGGACGACGACCCGTACGAGCCCGACCCCGTCGACGACGGCGACGACGAGGCGTCCGAGGATGACGACGGGGAGGACGAGGGTTCGTCCTTCGTGGCGGACGAGACCGCGGAGGAGCCGGACATCGCCGTGACGTCGCGGCCGGACGGCGTCCCGAGCGCCGGCCTCGTGCTCGTCGTCGCGCTGCCGGCGCTGGCCATGCAGGTCGACGAGCCGATCCCGGAGGGCGCGCTGGACGCCGCCGCCGCACTCATGAGCTACGGCGACGACCTCGGCTTCGTCCAGGAGCCCGTCGACACGGACGCCGCGCTCTCCGGCCCCGAGGTCTCCGGTGCCGCCGGCGGTCCCGTCACCTACGGCGAGCTCGCGCAGTGGTGCCGGGACCAGACACCCGCGTCCCACCGCGACGAGCCACAGCCGCGGGTGCTGTGCTGCCCCCGGAACCACGTGGAGCTGCTCGCGCACGCGGTTGCGGCGTGGCGCAGCGGCGGCTCCCTCGTCCTGCTCGGGGAGGACGTCGACGCCGGCCGGTTCGACGAGATCGAGACGGCGGAGCGCGCCGTCGTCCGGTGCTGAGCCGGCCGGGCGCGGGAGCGGACGGCTCGCCCCTCGTCTCGGTCATCATGCCGATGCACAACGCGGAGCCGTTCGTGGCCGCCGCTGTCCGGTCGGTGCAGGCGCAGACCGTGCCGGACTGGGAGCTGCTCGTCGTCGACGACTCCTCCTCCGACGCGTCACTGGAGGTCGCTCGTCGCGCCGCCGCGGCGGACGGCCGGATCCGGGTGCTGCAGAACCCCGGCCCCCGGGGAGCGGGACCGACCCGCAACGTCGGGATCGAGGCGGCGCGGGGCCGCTACATCGCCTTCCTCGACAGTGACGACCTGTGGCTGCCGACCAAGCTCGAACGGCAGCTGGCGCTGTTCGAGGTCACCGGGGCGCCGCTCGTCTACAGCGCCTACTACAAGATCGACGCCGACTTCGCCGACGACGCGGCCGACTTCGTGCCGAACGGGCGGGTGGTCCGCGCACCGGACCGGCTGACGTACCGGGACATGCTGCGGCAGGACTACATTGGCTTCCTCACCGCGGCGTACGACACCGCCGCGCTCGGCAAGCGGACGCTGCCGTCCATCGAGCGCCGGCAGGACTACGCCCTCAAGCTCGCCATCCTCCGCGAGGGGCACGTCGCCCGCGGGCTGTCCGAGCCGCTGGCGCTCTACCGCGCCGGGCGCCCCGGCTCGCTCTCGGCCAACAAGCTCGTCGCCGCCCGGTACAATTGGCACATCTACCGGCACGTCGAGGCGCTCCCGCTGCCGCGGGCGGCGTGGGCCTTCGCGAACTACGCGGTGCGCTCCGGGCTCAAGTTCCTCATCTGACGGCGACGGCGTCGTCGTCGGTACTCCGGTCGTCGTCGGCTCCATCGCCGCCGGTTCCCACCGCAGCGGCGACGGCCGCGTCGATCCGCGCCTGGATGCGGGCTGCCGAGCGGCGGCGGGCCCGGACGACGAGGACCGGCACGGCGGCGAAGAGTACGAGCAGGACGAGCTGCGACCACGGGACGGTCCACACCCGGAAGGCCACGGTGCTCACCTCCAGCGGGGCGGGGACCTCGTCCTCACCGACGGCGCCCGGTGTCGCAACCAGCTCACCCTTCCCGACGAACAGCGGCCAGACCTCGAGTCTGGCGGTACCGGCGGCGCTCTGGCCAGGCAGCACCTCCCGGTGCTCACCGGACGCCTGGCCGCCGGCGAGCCCGAACGGTCCTGCGAGCGTGATGTCGACGTCCCCACCGACCCGGATGTTGCCGGCGTTCTCCAGCGTGTAGCCGACGGTGACCGTGCCGGGGGCGAACGGGTTCCAGGACGGGGAGTAGCGCGCCTCGACGTGCGGGCTCAGCTCGGCCACGACGTCACCGGCGACCCGCAGGTGGAGCCGGACCCCGACGCGCGAGCTCATCTGCAGCGCGGAGTCCCCACCCTGGACGAGCTCGGCGACGACGCCGGCGGGGTGGTCACCCGGCGTGGCATCGCCCGGGACGGTGATCTCGACGGGGACCGTCGTACTCGACGATGCAGGCACCTCGACGACGACGCCGCCA
>DAHVRG010000192.1 GCA_027322565.1 Georgenia sp. | reverse complement strand
TGCGGGCCTGGCTGCCCGCCCTTGACGCCCCGACGCCGGTGCCACCGGACGACCACGTCCCCTTCCTCCTCGTCGTCACACCGGGAGCCGGTACCTCGGCATGACCCCGGAGGACGCCGTGCAGGACATCCGCGCGCTGGGACGGTGCCCGCTCACCGTCGCGGAAGGGGTGTCGCTCGTCGTCGTACGCCCTGGCCGGCTCCCGCACCGGGACGAACCAGCGGGTCCCGGCGCTCTGGATCTCCCAGCGGCGCCCGAAGCTCGGGAGGTGCTGGGACCGCAACCCACACACCTGGCTGGGCACGGCCTCTGCCGCCGCGGCGCTCCCGGCGCGGCCGTGACCGTTGTTCACCCGGACCGCACGCGTCCCTGTCGAGGCACCGACAACCAACGGAGGGAAGAGAGATGTACGCCATCGTCCGGGTCAACACCATGGACCGCGAGCGCGTCGCGGCAGCGGGCGAGCAGCTGGCGGAGTTCGCCGCGCTGCACGCGCAGCAGCCGGGGTTCCTCGGCACCGTCACCGTCGCGCTCGACGACGAGCGCGAGGTCGTGGTCAACGTCTGGGAGAGCGAGGAGCACGCACGTGCCGGTCTGGCCGTCATGGGGCCGCTGGTCGGCGGGATGCTCGCCCCGCTCATGGCGACACCGACGGAGCTCGTCGGTGTCGGCGCGGCGACGGCGAGCGGGCCGGTGGGGGAGGCGCTCGCGGAGGTCCTCACTCGGAGGGCCGCCGGCGTAACGCCTTGATCTCGCTGCGCCGCGCCTTGGCCTGCGCCCGCCGACGCCGCGAGCCCGCGGTGGGCCGGGTCGGCCGGCGGCGCGGGGGCGGGGGAGCCAGCGCCTCGCGCAGCAGCTGGGCGAGACGCTCGGCCGCTGCCGCGCGGTTGCGCAGCTGGGAGCGGTGCTCTGCGGCCGTGACCGTCAGCCGGCCGTCCACCAGCCGCCCGCTCAGCACCCGCAACGCACGGTCGCGCTGCGCCTCGGTCAGCGCTCCGGTGGCGGCGACGTCGACGCTGAGCTCGACCCGCGAGTCGGTGGTGTTGACCCCCTGACCGCCCGGTCCCGACGACCGGGAGAAGCGCCACTGCAGCTCCTCGGCCCGGAGCACCACCGAGGACGTCACACGCAGGTCACCGGCCATGCCTCCAGCATGTCATCGCCGGGTGCGTCGGCGCCCGCCCGCTTGGCCCTGGCACCCGCCGGCGTGCTTTGCTCGTCCATGTGAGCAACCTGACGAGGGCCGAGACCCGCGAGCGCGCCGGCCACCTGACCCTGCACGCGTACACGGTGGAGCTGGACCTCCGCGCCGCCCGGGACGCCGCGACGACGACGTTCGCCACGACCACCACGCTGCGTCTGACGAGCACCGCCTCCGCGACATGGCTCGACTTCCTCGGCCCGGCCGTGCACGCCGTCGTCGTCGACGGCGAGGAACGGCCCGTCCGGTTCGCGGACGGACGTGTCCAGGTGGAGGGTCTGCGGACGGACGGGGGCGAGTCGACCGTCGTCGTCCGGGCCGAGGCCCGCTACTCCCGCACCGGCGAAGGGCTGCACCGCTTCGTCGACCCGGTCGACGGGCAGACCTACCTCTACACGCAGTACGAGCCGGCCGACGCGCGGCGGGTGTTCGCCAACATGGAGCAGCCCGACCTCAAGGCCCCCTACACGTTCGTCGTCGCCGCACCGGCGGAGTGGCAGGTGCTGTCGAACTCGGCACCTGAGCAGGTCACCGACAACGACGACGGAACCCGCACCTGGGCCTTCGCCGCCACCCCGCCGATGTCGACGTACATCACCGCGGTGGTCGCCGGGCCCTACCACCGGGAGGAGGGCCACTGGTCGCGCGAGCTCCCCGACGGCACCCGGCTCGACGTCCCGCTCGGGCTGTGGTGCCGTGCCTCCCTGGCGCCCTACCTCGACGCGGAGGAGTTCCTCGAGGTCACCCGCCAGGGGCTGGACCTCTTCCACGACGCCTTCGACTACCCGTACCCGTGGGGCAAGTACGACCAGGTGCTCGTGCCGGAGTACAACCTCGGCGCGATGGAGAACCCCGGGCTGGTGACCTTCACCGAGCGGTACCTGTTCCGCTCCCAGGCCACCGCGGCACAGCGCGAGGCGCGGGCGACGACCATCCTCCACGAGATGGCCCACATGTGGTTCGGCGACCTCACGACCATGCGCTGGTGGGACGACCTGTGGCTGAAGGAGTCCTTCGCGGACTACATGGGCACCTACGCCACCGCCGAGGCCACTCGGTTCACGGGTGCGTGGACGAGCTTCGCGCTTCGGCGCAAGGCCTGGGCATACCGGCAGGACCAGCTGCCGACGACCCACCCGGTGGTCGCCGACATCCCCGACCTCGAGGCGGCGAAGCAGAACTTCGACGGGATCACCTACGCCAAGGGCGCCTCGGTGCTCAAGCAGCTCGTCGCCTTCGTCGGCCAGGACGCCTTCTTCGCCGGGGCGCGGGCGTACTTCCGGCGCCACGCCTGGGGCAGCACGACGCTGCCGGACCTGCTGGCGGCGCTCGAGGAGAGCTCTGGCCGTGACCTCTCGGGCTGGAGCGCCCAGTGGCTCGAGTCCACCGGCCCGTCCACCCTCGCCGCGGAGGTCGACGCCGCCGACGGCCGGGTGACCTCGCTGCGGGTCCGGCAGGACGACTCCGGCGGCGTGCTGCGGGACCACCGGCTCGTCGTCGGCTGCTACGCCGTCGGCGCTGATGGAGCGCTCGTGCGCACCCACCGTCTCGAGACGGACGTGAGCGGCCCGGTCACCGAGGTCGCCGAGGCTGTCGGGATCGCCGAGCCGGACCTCGTCCTCGTCAACGACGACGACCTCACCTACGCGAAGGTGCGGCTCGACTCCCGCAGCGCGGCCACCGCCCTGCGCCTCGCGGGCACCCTCGCGGAGCCGCTGTCGCGTGCGGTGCTGTGGTCGGCGCTGTGGAACGCGACCCGGGACGCGCTGCTCCCGGCGGAGCGCTTCCTCGACGCCGTCGTCGCGCAGCTCCCGGCCGAGACGGAGGTCGGGATCGTGCGCGACCTGCTCGCCCACGCGGCGACCGCGGTGGAGCGCTACCTCCCGACGGACCGGCGTCCCGGCGCCCGCGCGCTGCTCGCCCGGGAGACCCACGAGCAGCTGCGCCTGCGGGAGCCGGGCTCCGACGTCCAGCTCGTGTGGGCGCGGGCCTTCGCCGACGCCGCTGCTCGCTCGCCGGAGGCTGCACCCCTGGTCCGGGAGGTGCTCGGCGGCGCCGTCCCCGGACTGCGGCTGGACCCCGAGATGCGGTGGTCGCTGTGGCAGGCGCTCGCCGCGGTGGGGGAGACCGGTGTGGACGAGCTGGACGGCGAGCTGCGGGACGAGGAGACAGCGACCACCCGCCTGGCGTACCGCGCCGCGCTCGTCGGCCGGCCGGACGCCGGGGCCAAGGCACGTGCCTGGGCCGAGCTCGGGCTGCCCGCGCCCGGCACGCCGCCCACGCTCGGGAACACCGACCTCTCCAACGACGAGGTCGACGCGGTGCTCACCGGCTTCACGCAGCCGCTCCACGCCGACCTGCTCGAGCCGTACGTCGAGGCCTACTTCGCCCTGCTCGAGCCGATCTGGGCGGGCCGTTCGATCGAGATCGCCGAGCGCCTCGTCATCGGGCTGTTCCCGGGATGGGTCGACGACGGGGCCGGGGCAGAGGGCCACCCCGTCGTCGCGCGCACCCGGCGCTGGCTCGCCGAGCACGCCGCCGCCCCGGCCGGGCTGCGGCGGTGCGTGCTCGAGCAGCTCGACGACCTCGAGCGCGCCTCGCGGGCCCGGGCCGCGGGTCGCTGAGCGCCCGCGGCCCGGGGGCGATGCCCGCTAGCCTTCCGCGCCGCCGGGGAGGCGGGCGAGCCTGACCCG
>DAHVRG010000159.1 GCA_027322565.1 Georgenia sp. | reverse complement strand
GGCCCGGTCAGGCCGGTGACCGTCCCAGCAGCCCCGCGAGGTCGGCCGGGCCGCAGCCGGCGTGCTCGGCCAGCTCGGCGGTGGTCAGCGCGCCGCAGTCCAGGCCGCGCTGGAGGAACCACGCCAGCGCCTTGGCGGTGGCGGGCTCGTCCATGACCCCGCCCTCCTGGCCGTGGAGGTAGGCCCGCAGCCGCTGGGCCGCCGGGGCGAAGCCCTCGCGGTAGAAGGCGTAGGTGGCGGCGAACCGGCTCGGCAGGTGCCCGGGGTGCATGTCCCAGCCCTGGTAGTAGCCCCGCGCCAGCGAGCGCAGGACGAGGCGCCCGTGGTTGGCCCACGCGGCGTGCACCTGGTCCACCTCCCCCACCGGCAGCACGTTGGTCGAGCCGTCGGACAGCCGGACACCGGTGCCGGCGGCCGCCAGCTGCATGACCGCCTTGGCGTGGTCGGCGGCCGGGTGCTCCAGCGTCTGGTGTGCGGCGGCGATGCCGAGGGAGGCGGAGTAGTCGTAGGTGCCGTAGTGCAGGCCGCTCACCCGGCCCCGGCTGCCGTGGAGGATCCGGGCCACCGTCGCCGTGCCGTCGGCGCCGAGGATGACCTGGGGGGTCTCCACCTGCACCTCGAAGCGGAGTCGCCCCGCGGGCAGGCCGAGCGCCTCCTCCAGGCGCTCGCACACGAGCACCATGGCCTCGACCTGCTCGACCGTCGTCACCTTCGGCAGGGTGAGGACGAGGCCGTCGGGCAGCTCCCCGCTCGTGGCCAGCGCGCTGACGAACAGGTCCAGGGTGCGCAGCCCGCGGCTCCGGGTCGCGCGCTCCAGGCACTTGACCCGGATGCCGAGGAACGGGGTCGCGGTGCCCGCGGTGAGCTCCTCGCGCAGCCCGGCGGCCGCCGCGAGGACCGCGCGGTCCTCCTCCTCGTCGTCCCGGGTGCCGTAGCCGTCCTCGAGGTCGACCCGCAGGTCCTCCACCGGCTCGCGGGCGAGCTTGTCCTCCACCAGGGCGCCGACGGACTCGCGCAGGTCCTCCCGGACGCCGACGGCCGCGAGCAGCGCCTGGGTGCCGCCGTTGGCGGCGAGGATCTCCCGCGCCCGGTCGCCCCACGCGCGGGCCAGGCCGGCGTGGTAGCGGTCGGCGGGGACGTAGACGGTGTGGACGGGCTGGCGCGAGCCGTCGTCGCCGGGGTAGCCGGTGGCCAGGTGCCGGTCGGTGGCGGCGAGGTGGGACTCGACGGTGTCGAGCGTGGCGGGGTCGAGGGAGGTCCTCATCGGCCGACCCGGTTGAGCTGGTCGTAGTCCTGCGGCTCGGCGCCCCGCGCGGCGACCTCCTTGCGTCCCTCCGCCGCCACGGCCTCGGCGACGGCCTCGGCCACCCGGCTGTCGAAGACGCCGGGGATGATGAAGGCCGGGTTGAGCTCGTCCGGGCCGACGACGCCGGCGATCGCCACGGCGGCGACGCGCAGCATCTCGTCGGTGATCTTCGCCGCGCCGGCGTCGAGCAGGCCCCGGAAGAGGCCCGGGAAGGCGAGGACGTTGTTGATCTGGTTGGGGTAGTCGCTGCGGCCGGTGGCGACGACGGCGGCGGTCTCCCCGGCCTCGAGCGGGTCGACCTCGGGCACCGGGTTGGCCAGGGCGAAGACGACGGCGCCCTCGTTCATCCGGGCGATGTCGGCGCCGGTGAGGATGTTGCCCGCGGACACCCCGATGAAGACGTCGGCACCGACGAGGGCCTCCCGCAGCGTGCCGGTGAAGGCGGACGGGTTGGTGTGCTCGACGATCCACTGGCGGTAGACGTCCGCCCCGGCGCTCTGTACGGTCAGTGCCCCGTTGCGGTCGCACCCGATGACGTCGCGGGCGCCCTGGGCCATGAGGAGCTTGATGATCGCCGAGCCGGCGGCACCGACGCCGGAGACGACGATCCGCACGTCCTCGATCGACTTCCCCACCACGCGCAGGGCGTTGATGAGCGCGGCGAGGACGACGATGGCGGTGCCGTGCTGGTCGTCGTGGAAGACGGGGATGTCCAGCTCCTCGCGCAGCCGGGCCTCGATCTCGAAGCAGCGGGGGGCGGAAATGTCCTCGAGGTTGACGCCGCCGAACCCGGGGGCGATCGCCTTGACGACGCGGATGATCTCCTCGGTGTCGGTCGTGTCGAGCGCCAGCGGCCAGGCGTCCACCCCGGCGAACTGCTTGAACAGCGCGGCCTTGCCCTCCATCACCGGCATCGCCGCGGCCGGGCCGATGTCCCCGAGGCCGAGCACCGCGGTCCCGTCGGTGACGACGGCGACGGTGTTGCGTTTGATGGTGAGCCGGCGGGCGTCCTCCGGCTGGTCGGCGATCGCCAGGCAGACGCGGGCGACACCCGGGGTGTAGGCGCGGGAGAGGTCGCGGCGGGTCTTGAGCGGGACCTTGGGGTTGACCTCGATCTTCCCGCCCAGGTGCATGAGGAAGGTCGAGTCGGACATCTTGAGCACCCGCACGCCCTCCAGGGCATTGAGCGCGTCCACGACCCGCTGGCCGTGCTGTCCGTCCACCGTGTCGCAGGTGATGTCGACGACGAGCGTGTCGCTGGTCGACTGGGCGATGTCCACGCCCATGACCAGGGCCCCGGCGGCGGTCACCTCGTGGACGACGTCGCCCGTGGCACGCTGCGTGGCCGGCACCTCCACCCGCATGGTGACCGTGTAGCTGGGACTGGGCAGTGCCATGGGAGCTCCTTCGTCGTGGTGTCAGCGGGTGCCCGGCACGCCGGCCGGGACGCGGTCGGGCAGGGCGGCGTCGCGGGTGCTCCGCCGGAGGATGTCGGGGACGCCGTCGGCGTCGAGGTCGAGCGCGGACAGGCAGCCCGAGCGGCGGCCGTGGCCGTGGCGCACGCGCGCCCGCACGTCGGCGTTGAGGCGGGCCCGGTGGGCGGCCCGGCGGTCGGCGTCGAGCCGGTCGACGTACTCGGCGCGCCGGCGCTCCTGCTCCTCGGCGACGCGCAGCCGGGCGGTGGACCCGGCGGTGAACACCGAGGGGTGGGCGCGCCGCCCCCAGCGCAGCTCGTTGAAGAGGATGTTGAGGAGCACCGCGACGACCGAGGCGGCGGAGATCCCGGAGTGGAAGACCATCCCCACCCACTCGGGGAAGCGGTCGTAGAACTGCGGGACGGCGATCGGGATGACGCCGAAGGAGATGGCCACCGCGACCAGGGTGAGGTTGAGGTTCCCGTCGTACTCCACCCGGGACAGGGTGCGGATGCCCGAGGCGGCGACCGAGCCGAAGAGCACGAGGCCGGCCCCGCCGAGCACGGGCATCGGGATGGCGGCCACGACCCGGCCGAGCACCGGCAGCAGGCCCAGGACGAAGAGCACCGACCCCCCGGCGGCCACCGCCCAGCGGGACCGGATGCCGGTGATCGCCACCAGGCCGACGTTCTGGGCGAACGCCGAGGCCGGGAAGGTGTTGAGCACCGGGGCGAGGGTGGTGGCGGCCATGTCGGCGCGCAGCCCGTCGCCCACCCGGCGCGCGTCCACCTTGGTGCCGACGATCTCACCGACGGCAATGATGTCGGCGGTCGTCTCGGTCATGATGACGAGGACGACGATGGTCATCGAGATGACTGCCCCGACCTGGAAGGTCGGCAGCCCGAACGCGAACGGGCTGGGCAGAGCCACCGCGGCCCCCTCCCCGACCGTGGAGAAGTCCGCCATGCCGAACGGCAGGGCGAGCACGGTGCCGATGACGAGCCCGAGGAGGATCGACAAGCGCGAGATCGTGCCCTGGAGGAACCGGCTGAGCGCCAGCACGATGACCAGCGTGACGACGGCCAGGGTGATGTTGGGGACCGAGCCCCAGTCCGCGGCCTCGGCGTTGCCGCCCATCATCCAGCGGACGGCCACGGGGAGCAGGGAGATGCCGATGACTGTGATGATCGTGCCGGTGACGACGGGTGGGAAGAAGCGGATCACCTGGGCGAAGAACGGGCTGATCGCCAGGCCGATGGCACCGGCCACCATGATCGAGCCGAAGACCGCCGGGAGCCCGCCGTCCCCCGTCGCGACCGCCACCATCGTCGAGACGGACGCGAAGGAGATGCCCTGGACGAGGGGCAGCTGGGAGCCGAAGAACGGGATCCCGACGGTCTGCAGGATGGTGGCCGCCCCGCTGACGAGCAACGCGGCGGAGACGAGGATGCCGATCTGCGCGGCGTCCAGCCCCGCGGCCTGACCCACGATGAGCGGTGGGGCGATGACGCCGCCGTACATCGTCATGATGTGCTGCAGGCCGTAGAGGTAGGTCCGGCCCAGGGGGTACCGCTCGTCCTCCGGCCGTCGGTCACGGGGCACGTCCGGCGCCGTCGGCGCCGCTGGCGTCGCTGTCATGTCGTTGCTCCTTCGCGCGGGACGCGTGCGGCTCAGCAGAAGCCGGGCACCGTGTTCCAGGCGCGCGGCTCGGCGGCCACGCCCTCCCGGCGGACCTCGGCCTCGATCTTTCCGTAGGGACGGTCGGCGATGTAGAAGACCTCGTTCGGGTTCTCCATGCCGAAGGGCGTGAAGTCGACGAGGAAGTGGTGCAGGTTGGGCATCGAGAAGCGGATCTCGGCGATCTCGGGGTGGGCCTCCAGGGCCGCCTTGCCCATGTGGAACAGCGTCTGCTGCAGGGCCAGGGAGTGGAGGTCGGCGAAGGACTCCAGCAGCACCCGGCGGACGTCGTCGTAGACGACGTTGAAGTCGATGTCGGTCGTCGTGTAGCGCCACCGGGCGGTGACGGACGTCGCCAGGATCCGGTCGGTGGTCTCCTGCAGGGTGGTGAAGCGGTCCTTGGGGAAGCCGTGGAACTCCGAGCCGGTGGACTTGAGCACGCGCAGGTCCTCCAGGCCGGCGAGGACGAAGACCTCGTCGCCGTAGCGCTGGACAAGGGCGGTGCGGGTCTCGGTCCCGCCCTTGACGAAGGCGTGGTCGTGCTCGCCGTCGGTGACGTTGTTCGTCAGCGACGAGGGGATGTGTTCCCAGGTGTACTCCTTGACCTCCCAGCGCCCGCCGGCGACCCAGTCGAAGCTGCTGGTGAAGTGCTCGGAGAGCCGGATGGCGAACTCCTCGGGGGAGGAGATGCCGTCCTTGGCGAAGGCGAAGACGGTGTTCTTCTGGGTGTCGGTGGGCACGACCCTGCCCTGGTCGCCCACGGTGTGGGCCTCGGTGAAGTCCCCCCGCAGCTGGGAGGTGACGGACAGCTCGGTGATGCGGTGGCGCGGCTGGTCGCGGTCCACCTTCATGAGACGGACCTCGGCCTTGCCGTACTGGTTCTCCCCGAGGACGATCGTCCCGGTCCGCTCGCTGGTGGCGGTCATGGCTGGCTCCTTCGGTGTGTGATGTGGGCGGGTGCGGCCGGCGGTGGCGCCGGCCGCGGGACGGGGCGGTCAGCTGCCCCGGTAGGTGGAGTAGGCGAACGGGCTGAGGAGGCAGGGCACGTGGTAGTGGGCGCGCCCCTCCTCGACGAGGAAGTCGATGTTCACCGAGGGGTAGAAGGTCGCGACGCCCCGGGCGGCGAAGTACTCCCCCGTGGCGAAGCTCATCCGGTAGACGCCCGGCTCCAGACGCTCGGGGCCGAGCTGCCGGTTGCGTCCGTCGTCGTCGGTGACCCCGGAGGCGAGGACGGTGGCGGTCTCGCCCTCCACCCGGGAGAGCGTGACCCCGACGCCGGCGGCGGGGACACCCGTCGTGGCGTCCAGGACGTGGGTGGTGACGTGGGAGGTCATGCAAGCTCCTTCTCGAGTCGGAGGACGGCGATCTCGCGCAGCTGCTCGGCCACGACCCGGCGCTCGGTGGCGGGGTCGTTGCCCAGCCGCTCGTCGAGGGCGGACAGGATCTCCGCGGCGCTGCGGCCCGCGGCGCGGATGAGGAAGACGTGGCCGAACCGCTCCTCGTAGGCGCGGTTCCCGGCGCGGAGCCGCTCGGCGACGTCGGCGTCGGAGGTGTCCACCCCGGACTGCTCGCGGCGGGAGTGGGCGGCGTCGGCGTCCTGCCCCTCGGCGCGCTCCCCGATCCGCGGGTGGCGGGCCAGGGCGGCGTCGACCTCCTCCTCGGTCCACGGGGAGGCGGCCGTGCGGGCGGCGTCGAGCAGTGCGTCCCGGGAGGCGTAGGGCCGGCCGGCCGCGACGGCGCGCGCCCAGCGCGGCACCGCGGCACAGGCCAGGAGCAGCCGCTCGGCCGCGTCCTCCTCAGCGCTGTTGAACTGCTCGAGCGTCATCCTCGTCATCGAGATTCACCCTCCAAGGCTTCCGCCTGTTGAAAGTGGAGTTCCGTCACATGACATTAGGGCGTGCCAGGTCCGTGTGTCAAGGGGGGCACGCCGGACCGGCGGCTAGCCGGAGCCGACCATCCGGCGGGCGGCGGCCGAGTGCTCGGCCACGAGCGCCGGGAGGTCGAGCCCGGGGATCGTCCCGTCGACCACGCGCCACTGCCCCGCCACCATTACCCGGTCGGCGGTGTGCGCCCCGCACAGCACGAGCGCGGCGAGGGGATCGTGGCTGCCGGAGAAGCGCAGCTCGTCCAGCCGGAACAGCGCGAGGTCGGCCTGCTTGCCGACGGCGACCTGCCCGAGGTCGTCCCGGCCGAGGGCACGGGCGGACCCGTGGGAGGCCCAGCGCAGCGCCTGCTCCGGGCTCACCGCCGCCGCGCCGTAGCGCAGCCGCTGGACGTAGAGCGCCTGGCGCACCTCCTCGATCATGTTCGAGGAGTCGTTGGACGCCGAGCCGTCGACGCCGATGCCGACCGGGGCGCCCGCCGCCTCGAGCTCCAGCACCCGGCAGGTGCCCGAGGCGAGGCGCATGTTCGACGTCGGGCAGTGCGCCACGGCGGTGCCGGCGGCCCCGAGGCGGGCGATCTCGCCGTCGTCGAAGTGGATGCCGTGGGCGAGCCAGGCGCGGTCGCCCAGCCAGCCGACCGACTCGAGGTAGTCCACGGTGCGCATACCGAACATCTCGAGGCAGAAGTCCTCCTCGTCGAGGGTCTCGGCGAGGTGGGTGTGCAGCCGCACGTCCAGCTCCTCCGCCAGGAGAGCGGAGTCGCGCATGATCTCCCGGGTCACCGAGAACGGGGAGCAGGGCGCGAGCGCCACCTGGATCTGCGCCCCCTCGCCCCGTTCGTGGTACGTCGCCACGAGCCGCCGGGAGTCCTCGAGGATGGTCTCGGCGTCCTGGACCACCGACTGGGGAGGCAGGCCGCCGTCGTCCTGTCCCAGGCTCATCGAGCCCCGGGTCAGGTGCGCCCGCACGCCCAGGCGGCGGGCCACCGCGACCTGGACGTCGATCGCCTCGTCGAGGCCGCCCGGGAAGAGGTAGTGGTGGTCGGCGGCCGTCGTGCACCCGGACAGGAGCAGCTCGGCCAGCGCGACGGTGGTGGCGAGCTCGAGGTCGCGCGGGGTGAGCCGGGCCCACACCGGGTAGAGGCTGGTGAGCCAGGGGAAGAGCTCGACGCTGGCGACCGGCCCCCAGGCGCGGGTGAGCGTCTGGTAGAAGTGGTGGTGGGTGT
>DAHVRG010000146.1 GCA_027322565.1 Georgenia sp. | reverse complement strand
GGGGTCGCGGTGCGGCGGGGCGGGGACGAGCGCGCGCTCCGCCGGGGCCCCGAGGCGGGCCATCCGCGCGACGAGGTCGCCGCTCACTCCGAGGACGAGGTCCGCGCCCCGCGCGACGAGACGTTCCAGCACGGCCGCGACCGCGCGGACCCGCCACCCGCCGACGGGCAGGTTGTGGAGCGTGACGACGACGGCGGGCCGGGGCCGCAGGCCGGTAGCGGCGAGCACGGCTGCCGCACCGGCCCGCAGCCCGTGGGCGTGGACGAGGTCCGCCCCGGTGAGCGCGGCGCGCAGCCGGCGGACGGCGGCGACGTCACCGGCGCGGGGCCGGTCGGCGATGTCGACGACGTGGCTCGGCACCGGTGAGTCGGCGACGACGTCGGCGGGGCCGGCGAGGAGCACCCGGTGCCCGGCACCGGCGAGCAGTCCCGCCACCTGCCTGGCGTGCCGCGCGACACCGCCCGCGCTCGTCGACGTCAGCTGGACGATCCGCATGGGCCACACCATGTCACGCTCAGGACCAGCGTGCCGTCCGCAGCACGGCTCGGTCGGCCCCGACGACGACACCGCCGGCGACGCCGGCCGCGACCAGTGCCCCGGCCGCGGCGGCGAGGAGCCCGGAGAGGAGCAGCGGGCCCACCGCGGCGAGCACCGCGTCGGTCACGAGACGCCCCGCGAGGCCGCCACCGGCCGCCGCGAGCGTCCCCACCGCGACCGTGCGGAGCAGTCCGCCGAGCGCCGTCCGGCCCGGCAGTGCACGGCGCAGCGCCCACAGCAGGCCGACGCCCGCGACCGTCATGCCGATCGTCGTGCCCAGGGCGAGGGACTGCAGCGTGGCGGGCCCGTCACCGCCGTCTGGTGCCGTGAGTCGGATGAGGACGGCGGCCGCGACACTCACGGTGAGCCAGCCGGCCGCCGTCGCCGTCACCGCCGAGCGGCCCCGGTCGATGGTGTAGAGGCAGCGGGAGACGTGGAAGATGAGTGCGTACCCCATGACCGCGGGGGCGAGGAGGGTCACGGCCGAGGCCATCCCCTCCATCGGGCCGCGGAGGGAGAACACCGCGGTGACGCCCGGGGCAACCGCCCCGAGGACGGCCGCGCCGACGAACGAGGCCGCGAGCACCGACCGGGTCGAGCCGATCGCCATCGCCGCGAACGTGCCGCGGTCGCGGGTGCCGGCGGCCTCGGCCAGCCGCGGGAACACGGCGGTGGCCACCGGGACGGCGAGCACGGCGTAGGGCAGGAAGTACACCGCCTGCGCGTACTGCCAGATGTTCAGCGTGCCGACCTCTCCCCCGCCGCGGGCGAGGACGATGAAGACGACGGTGCTCACCTGCTGCGCCAGCAGGCCGCCGATGCCGGCGGCCGCGAGGTGGACGGCCCGCCGGCCGACGTCCGGTGGGAAGCGCAGGGCGGGCCGGAGCCGCACCCCCGTACGCCACACGGGCACGAGCAGGGGCAGGCTCATCGCCGCCACGCCGAGGGTGGTGCCCCAGGCGAGCCAGTCGAGCGCGGTCCGGGAGAGCTGCTCCGGGGTGTCGGCGTGCCCGCCGCCGAGGGCGCCGAAGCCGAGGTAGGCGCCGATGACGACGACGCTCGAGGCGAGCGGCGCGATGGCCGGGAAGAAGAAGCGTCGCTGGGCCTGGAGCACGCCGGTGAGCACCACCCCGACGCCGTAGAGCGGGATCTGCACCGCGAATATCCGGAGGAAGTACGTGGCCAGGCGGTGCTGGGTCTCGACGTCGGACCCGACGGAGTCGGGCAGCAGCCCGATGATCGGGCCGGCGAACACCGCGACGAGGGCGCCGAGAGGGACGAGGACGACGAGGCACCAGGTGAGGAGCGCGGAGGCGATCCGGTCGACGTCGGCGCGCATGGAGCGGGCGAGCGGAGCGGCGAGCAGCGGGACGACCGCACCGGCGAGCGCCCCACCGGCGGCGACCTCGAACAGCACGTTGGGCAGCATGTTCGCGGTGGCGTAGGCGTTCGCCGTCGCCGAGTCGCCGAGGGTGGCGGACTGGGCGAACCACCGGACGAACCCGACGGCGCGGGAGAGCACCGTGATGACCGCGAGCATCCCGGCGGCACCGGCCACCCCGGACAGGACGCGGCGGAGGCGACCGGCCGCCGTCACCGCGTGGCCACCGCTGTCACCGCCGGCCCCACTGGTCCACGGCCCGCAGCACGGGCGTCTGCTCGATGACCCGCGAGAAGCTCACCCGCTCGCTGAGCAGGGTGAGCCCGACGACCGTGGCGAGCGCACCGCCGCGCAGCACCCGGGAGGGGTGCGCGGCGACCGCGGTGCCGAGCGCGGCACCGAGCGCGTTTGCGCCGGTGTCGCCGAGCATGGTGCGCTCGGCGAGGTCGTCGGGCAGGCCCGCCGCCGCGGTCCCGAGCGCGGTGGCGGCGACCGGCGCGCCGGGGCCGCCGGCGAGCGCCAGTGCCGCCCCTGCGGCACAGGTGACCTTGAGCGCGCGGCCGGGGCGCAGGTCGAAGAGGTTGAGGAGGTTCGCCGTCCCGGCGACCAGCGCGGCACCGGTCGCCCGTTCCGCCAGCCGGCCGAGGCGGTGGGGGCTGCGGGTGGGCAGGAGGAGCGCGGCGACGACGGCGCCGCCGCCGATCCCGGCGATCTTCAGCGCACCGGTCGTCACCTGCCCCTGCCGCAGGGCGGTGAGGTGGCCGCGCAGCCCCTTGACGTGCCGGTCCCCCTCCCGCTCGGTGAGGTCGTCCACCGCGCCGAGCAGCCCGCCGGTGCCGGTGGCGACGGCGGCGGCCACGCCGGGGCGGCCGGCACCGAGCAGGGCGGCGGTCGCACCCGCCGCCTGCGCGACCCCGCCGAGGAGGCTCACGGTCCGGTCGGCGTAGTTGCTCCGCTGCCACCGCTCCGACCCGGCGGGGGGACGGTGTTCGAGGACGGCGGTGGCCGCCCCTGCTGCGGTGACGCCGAGCAGCGCGGCGCGCAGGCGGCCCATCAGGCGGCGTCCGCGGCGTCGTCGGTGGCCTCCTCGGCGGCGTCGCCGGAGGCGTCGGTCTCTGCGGTCTCGTCGTCGGCGGGTGCGTCCTGCCCCTCGGGGGCGTCCTCGTCCTCGGGGGCGAACGGCGCCGGCGGCGGCAGGTACACCGTGGGTGGGACGGCCGCGGTCGCGTCGGTGCCCATGCCGTAGTGCCCCACCTCCCCCGAGATCGCCACGGCCAGCGCCATCGGGACGCTCATCCGGCCGGTGATCTCGGCGACGGAGTCGACCGTGGTCACGGCCTCCGTGGCGGCGGAGTCGGCCCGGACGGCGCTGACGAGGTCGAGCTCGGTGGCCGCCGAGCCGGCCGTGACGCTGCCCTCACCGGTGGCGGCGAGCCCGCGGGCGAGCGCGACCTCCTCGGTGAGCCGCTGCTCCCGGGTCTCGACGTCCGCCGGGTCGGGGCTCTCCTCCGGACCGGTCTCCTCGGTGCGCGCGGCGACGAGGACGGTGGCGTTCGCGGCCTGCTCGGGCTCGTCGACCAGCTCGACGAGCGGGTCGTCGGCAGAGGTGAGCAGCTCGAGGAGGGTCGCGGCGTCGGCGGTGGGGTCGCCGTCGGCGTCCCCGCGGGTCAGTGCCTGCCCGAGGGCGGTACCGAAGATGACGCCAGCCTCCGCGCCGTCGTCGGGAACGGGGTCCAGGTACCCGAGGATCTGGCCGGCGAAGCTCGAGCGGAACGTCGCGGTGTCGGGGTCGGTCCACGCCTCGGTCACCCGGACCTCGCCGGTGACGACGGCGCCGGCCTGCTCCAGCCGGAGCCGGACGTCGGCGACGTCGTCCTCGTTGGCGGCATGGAGGGCGACGACGGCGACGGCGCGGCCCTCGAGGCGGGAACCGAGGGTCGCGGGGGCGAGCTCGTCGATGAAGACGTCGCGGTGCTCCTTCTCCACCTCGCTCACCTCGAGCTCGGTGCGGAGCCGGTCGCGGTCCTCCCGCAGCTCCTCGACCTGGCCGGTGAGGCCCTCGCCGAGCGGCTCGTTCAACGGCCCGGCGCCGAGGACGATGCCGAGCGCGAGCGCGAGGAACACGGCGATGAGGGAGACCAGGTGGTAGCGGAAGTCGATCATGGAGCTCCTACGAGACGGGCGCGGCGGGCGCGATGCCCAGCAGGTCCTTGACGGCGGCGAACAGGCCGTCGAGCCGCGCCATGATGATGAGGTAGAGCGTGTGCCCGAACTCGGTGGCGGCCAGCGCCACGCCGATGGCGAGGAGGCCGGCGAGGGCGAGCAGGACGATCTGCCAGGTGGAGATCCGGGTGCGGTAGAGCTGGGACACGCCCTTGGCGTCGACGAGCTTGGACCCCACACGCAGCCGGGTGAGGAAGGTCGAGGCCATCCCCGCCCGGCCCTTGTCGAGGAACTCCACGAGCGTGTCGTGGGTGCCGACGGCGACGATGAGCTCGGCCCCCTTGTCGTCGGCGAGGAGCATGGCGACGTCCTCGCTGGTGCCGGTGGCCGGGAAGACGACGTGGTCGACGCCGAGCTGCTCGACGCGCGCGAGGCCCGGCGCGCGGCCGTCGCGGTAGGCGTGGACGACGATCTCCGCGCCGCTCTGCAGCGCGGTGTCGGAGACGGAGTCCATGTCGCCGACGATCATGTCCGGCTTGAGACCGGCCTCGAGGATGGCGTCCGCGCCGCCGTCGACCCCGATGAGGACCGGCCGGTACTCACGCACGTAGGACCGGAGCATCGCCAGGTCCTCCTTGTAGTGGTAGCCGCGCACGACGATGAGGACGTGGCGGCCCTCGATCCGGGTCTGCACCTCGGGGACGCCGACACCGTCGAGGAGCAGCTCCCGCTCGCGGTTGAGGTAGTCCATCGTGTTGCCCGCGAAGGCCTCGAGCTGGACCGACAGCCCCTCCCGTGCCTCGACCATGGCCTCGGCGACGCTCTCCGGGGTCTGGACGGTGCCCTCGGCGACGAGCACGTCCCCGGAGTACACCGCCCCCTCGTCGACGCGCACGGTGCGGCCCTCGCGCAGCGACATGACGGCGCCGCCGAGGTCGTCGACGAGCGGGATGCCCTCGGCGACGAGGATCTCGGGTCCGAGGTTCGGGTAGCGCCCGGAGCTCGACGGAGCGGCGTTGAGGACGGCGGCGGGACGGCACGCGACGAGCGCCTCGGCGGAGACCCGGTCGAGGTCGAGGTGGTCGATGACGGCGATGTCGCCCGGGCGCAGCCGCTTGGTGAGGTTCTTCGTGCGTGCGTCGACCCGCACGGGGCCGGTGGTGCCGGGCCCGGTCTCGGGGGGTGTACGACGGCGGAAGAGCGCTCTCACGCGTGTCATGGTGCCATGACGGCACGGTCGAGGAGCTCCGCGGCGTGACGCCGGGCCACGTCGGAGTCCTCCTGGCCGGACAGCATCCGGGCCAGCTCCCGTTCGCGTTCCTCCCCGGTGATGCGCCGGACGTCGGTGATCGTCGTCGCCCCGGTCGACTTGCTCACGAGCAGGTGGGTGTCGGCGAAGGCGGCGACCTGGGGCAGGTGGGTGACGACGATCACCTGCGCCACCCGGGCGAGCCCCGCCAGGCGGCGGCCGACCTCGATCGCGGCACGGCCCCCGACGCCGGCGTCGACCTCGTCGAAGACGAAGGTCGGCCGGTGGGCCGCCGCGGTGCCCTCCGGGGCGGCGACGGCGACCTCGAGGGCGAGCATGACCCGGGACAGCTCGCCGCCCGACGCGCCCTCTCCCAGGGGCCGGGGCGGGGAGTCGGGGCGGGGCTGGAGCAGGAGGGAGACCGACTCCGCCCCCCAGGGCCCGGGCTCGGCCAGCGGCTCCAGCGTGACCTCCAGGTGCGCGCCCGGCATGGCCAGCCCGGCGAGCTCGGCGTCGACGGCCGTGCTCAGGCGTTCGGCGGCGGCGCGCCGGGCGCCGGTGAGCCGGTCCGCCTGCTCGGTCAGCGTGGCGGTGAGCCCCGCGATCTCCTCGCGCAGGGCGGCGCCGCCGTCGGCCGGCCCGTCGATCTCGGCGAGCCGGGCGGCCGCCGCGGCAGCCCACTCGGGCAGTGCGTCGGGGCTCTCCACCCCGAGCCGGAGCGACGCGTCCCGCAGGGCGGCCCGGCGCTCGTGGACCGTCTGGAGCCGCTCGGGGTCCGCCTCGAGGGAGGCGAGGAAGGTGCCCAGCTCGGTGCCGACGTCGGAGAGTAGGTAGGAGACCTCGCCGAGCCGCTCGGCGAGGTCGGCGAGCTCGGGGTCGCCGACGTCGAGTGCGCGGCGGGCCTCGTCGACGAGCACGGTGGCGTCGAGCTCGGACCCCTCCCCCGTGCCGGCGAGCGCGACGTGGGCGCGCCCGGCCGCCTCGCGCAGCTCCTCGACGTTGCCGAGGCGCTCCGCCTCGGCGCGCAGGGTGTCGTCCTCCCCGGGTTGGGGGTCGAGGCCCTCGAGCAGCTCCAGGCCGGCCCGCAGCCGCGCGGCCTCGCCGGCGCGTTCGTCGGCGCGGGCCTGCCACTCCTCCAGCCGGGCGCGGGCGTCGGTGAGCCGGCGCCACGTCTCGCGGTACTCGGCGAGCAGGGGGCCGGTGTCGGCGAAGCGGTCGAGGAGCTCGCGCTGCCGTGCCGGGGCGCGCAGCCGCAGCTGGTCGGACTGCCCGTGGACGGTGACGAGGTCCGCGGCGAGGTCGGCGAGGAAGGCCTGGGGCACGCTGCGGCCCCCGGCGAAGGACCGGGAGCGGCCCTGCGCGGGCAGCGTGCGGGAGAGGATGAGGGCGTCGTCGTCGAGCGAGCCGCCGGCGTCCTCGACGCGGGCGGCGACGTCGGCGGAGACGACGAAGGTGCCCTCGACGACGGCGCGGTCGGCACCCGTGCGGACCATCCCGGCGTCCCCCCGGCCCCCGAGGAGGAGGTCGAGACCGGTGAGCACCATGGTCTTGCCCGCGCCGGTCTCCCCGGTGATCACCGTGAACCCGGCGCCCAGCTCGAGGGCGGCGGAGACGATGACGCCGAGGTTCTCGATGCGGATCTCCTCGATCACGGGTCCTTCCTTCCTCCTCGCCACCCGCTGACCGGCAGGTTGAACTTCGCCACCAGCCGGCCGGAGAACGGGGTCTGCTCGAGGCGGGCGAGCCGGACCGGTTCGCGCCCGCGTCGGACGTCGATGTGCGAGCCGATCGGTGCGGGCAGCTGGCGCCGTCCGTCGCACCACACGTCCCCGGCGGTGAGGTTGCGGTCGAGGACCTCGACGGAGAGGACGGAGGACGGGCTCGTGACGACGGGCCGGGAGAACAGGGCGTGCGCGGCGATGGGGACGACGAGGAGCGCCTCGACGTCCGGCCAGACGATCGGCCCGCCGCCGGAGAAGGCGTAGGCGGTGGAGCCCGTCGGAGTGGCGATGACGATGCCGTCGCAGCCGAAGGTCGACAGCGCCCGGCCGTCGACCCCGACAGCGAGCTCGATGACCCCGGAGCGGTCGATCTTCTCGATGGTCGCCTCGTTGACGGCCCAGCCCTCGTGGACCTGCCCGGTGGGGGTCTGCACCTCGACGTCGATCGTCATCCGTTCCTCGACGGTGTAGGCGCGGTCGGCGATGCGCTGGACGACCTCGTCCAGACCGTCGGGGTCGGCCTCGGCGAGGAAGCCCACGTGGCCGAGGTTCACACCGATGAGCGGGATGTCGCGGCCGCGGACGAGCTCGGCGGCCTGGAGCAGCGTGCCGTCACCGCCGAGCACGAGGACGAGCTCGGGATCGTCGGCGGGGTCGTCGCCGAGTGCGTGGACCGGCTCGATGCCGACGGCCCGCAAGCGGTTCTCGGCGTCGGCCGCCGCGGTCACCGCCTGCGGTCGCCACTCGTGCCGCACGATGAGGACGCGGCGGCTCACGGGCCGACCGCCGGGCGTCGGTCGATGGCGTCGGCAATCACCGCGTCGAGCTCCTCGGGTGGGTGGGCACGGTCGGGGTCACGGCGCAAGCCTATGAAGTACTCGACGTTCCCGCTGGGACCGGGCAGCGGGCTGGGCACGACGGCGAAGGTGTGCAGGCCGAGCGCGGCCGCGGCGTCGGCGACGCTGCGCACGGCCTGGGCGTGCCGGGCGGGGTCGCGGACGACGCCGCCCTTGCCGATCCCCTCCCGGCCCACCTCGAACTGGGGCTTGACCATGAGGAGGAAGTCGGCGTCGGGCGCGGCGGCGGCGGCCAGCGCGGGCAGGACGAGGGTGAGGGAGATGAAGGACAGGTCGGAGACGACGAGCGCGGGCGGCGGCGCGACGGCGGCCGGGTCGAGCGTGCGGACGTTGGTGCGGTCGAGCACGGTGACCCGTGGGTCCTGCTGCAGCGACCAGGCGAGCTGCCCGTACCCGACGTCGACGGCGACGACGTGCGCGGCCCCGCGGCGCAGCAGCACGTCGGTGAAGCCGCCGGTGGAGGCTCCGGCGTCCAGTGCCCGCCGGCCGGCGACCGGGGGCGCCAGCGGGCCGAGCGTGTCGAGCGCACCGGCGAGCTTGTGGGCACCCCGCGAGACATACTCCTCACCGGCCGGGGCGACGACGCGCAGTGCCTGCGCGGGGTCGACCTGCCGGGCGGGCTTGCCCACCGGCGCGCCGTCGAGCAGCACGTGACCGGCGGCGATGAGCTCGGCGGCGTGCTGCCGCGAGCGCGCGAGCCCGCGACGTACGAGCTCGGCGTCGACCCGGACGAGCCGCGCCATCAGGACTCGGCGCTGGAGAGCTGGGCCGCCAGCGCGCGGTGGACGGCGTCGAGCACCGTCACATGCTCGGCCAGCGGCCGCTCCGCGAGCGTCTCGAGCTCGGCGAGCTCGGGCACCGGCCGGGGCGGGGCGTCCGGCGCGGGACCGGGCGGCCGCGGGGTGGGGCGCGGTCCGCTCCCGGGCCGGCCCGGCGCGTCCGTCAGGTGCGGCGTGTCGTTCGACATTGCTCCCCTTCCTCCGCGGTCCAGGCTACCGCCGGCCACCGCCACAGCCGGGGCACGCCCGTAGGGTGGCGGGATGGACACCGAAGAACGCCTGGCCGTATTCCTCGACTACGAGAACCTCGCCCTGGGCGCCCGGGACCTGGGGATCACCTTCGACTTCGGCCCCATCGCCGACACGCTCGCGCTGCGCGGACGCAGCGTCGTACGCCGGGCGTACGCGGACTGGTCCTTCTTCGACGAGGACCGTCGGGCGCTGACCCGTCACCAGGTCGAGCTCATCGAGATGCCCCAGCGCATGGGTGCCTCACGGAAGAACGCGGCGGACATCAAGATGGTGGTCGACGCGATCGAGATGGCGTTCGAGCGCGAGTACATCTCGACCTTCGTCGTGTGCACCGGGGACAGCGACTTCTCCCCGCTCGTCCACAAGCTGCGCGAGCTCAACAAGCGGGTGATCGGCGTCGGTGTCGAGAGCTCGACGTCCCGCCTGCTGCCGCCGGCGTGCGACGAGTTCCTGTTCTACGAGCGGCTCGAGGGCGTCGAGGCGGGAGACCCGCCCGCGGCCCGGCGGCGCCGGGGAGGCCCCCGTGCCGGCGCACCCGCGCAGGAGGCCGCGCCGGTGCCGCCCGCCCACGTCGCCGAGGAGGAGCCGGAGGACATCGAGGAGGCCGCGACCGACCCCGCGTCGCTCACGGTCGCGGTCGCCCAGACGCTGGCGGGCCTGGCGACCACGTCCGACGCGGTGACGGCCTCCGTCCTCAAGCGCGCGCTGCTGCGCAAGGACCCGACGTTCAGCGAGTCGGACTACGGGTTCCGCTCCTTCGGCGAGGTGCTGCGCCACCTGGCCGAGCGCGGGCTCGTCGAGCTCTCCCCCGGGCCGGCGGCGGGTGACCCGGAGGTGTCGCTGCCGGAGCGGGGCGGGCGGGCGGAGGCGTTCGCGCTGCTCGCCGCGATCATCGCCGAGTCCGACGGCGCCGTGCCCCTGTCGGGGCTGAAGAACCGGATCCGCAAGCAGCAGCCGGCGTTCAGCGAGAAGGCGCTCGGCTACCGCAGCTTCCTCCAGTTCTGCCAGGCGGCGCAGGCCGAGGGCCACGTCGCGCTGCGATGGGACGACACGACGGACGACTACCTCGTCACCACCTGACGACCGTCACCCGAGGTTGACGAGGGCGACGTAGGTGAGCGTGCCGGCCCCCACACTGAGCAGGGTGCGGCGGCCGCAGGTGAGGTGGACGGCGACGGTGACCGCCGCGGCGAGCGCCGCGTGGAGCAGCTGACCCGCCCCGGCAGCGGAGCGGAAGGTCACGGCCGCGAGGATGGCGAGGATCCCCGCGGGCATCCACGCCGCCATCGTCACGACGAACCGGGACTCGCTGAGCGGGCGCAGGACGGCGAACGGCACCGCGCGCAGGGCCAGCGTGATGACGAAGCCGATGGCGAGCACCGCCGCGACGTACCGGGGCTCAGGCACGGGGACCTCCGCGTCGGCGGGTGAGGACGTAGCGCAGGACGAGCCCGACGACGAAGAGGAGCAGCCCCGCGAGTAGGGCCGACTCCGGGAATGCGACGGTCGCGAGGGTGAAGGCGAGGCCTCCGAGCAGCAGGGAGGGGACCTGCCGGCGTCCGCGCACGGCGTCCAGCGTCAGGGTGATGAAGAGCGCGCACAGCGCGAACTCCAGCCCCTCGATCGGTCCGGGCAGGACCGCGGCGACGGCGACACCGGTGAGTCCGCCCCCCACCCAGTAGGCCTGGAAGGCGACCTGCATCGACAGCAGCCGCCACGAGGTCCACCCCTCGGGGCGGACCGCCGTCATCGCGTACGCCTCGTCGATGAGCGCGTACACCGAGTACGCGCGGGCCACAGGGTGGCGCACGACGTGGAGCGGGAAGGAGAAGGCGTAGAAGACGTGGCGGAAGTTGACGACGAGCGTGGTCAGCGCGATCGTCGCGAGGGAGGTGCCGGCGCTGATGAGCCCGACGAGCAGGAGCTCGAGGGACCCGGCGAAGACGGCGACGGACAGCGCGGGCGCCATCCACCAGGGCAGCCCGGCCTGGACGACGATGAGGCCGAAGGCCAGCCCCAGCGGGTACATGCCCAGGCCTGCGGCGAGGGACGCGCGGAGGCCCGCGCGGATCTCGCGGGCCCTTCCGGCACGTCCGTCGGTGACCATGGTGCGCCCTGGGGTCAGCCCACCGTCAGCGGTGGCACGTCGTCCGGATCGAGGGGTGCGCCGCGGTCGGCGGCGTCCCAGGCGGCCACGCACAGCGCCCGCCAGCCGTCTCGGCTCACGGTGGCCGGACGCTGCCCGAGGCGCTGCGGGTCGGAGGGACCCTGCGGGCCGGTCGGGTCGTCGACGAGCTCGAGCCCCCCGTCCCGGACGCGGGCGACGGCGGTCCCGCAGCCCCACCAGCCGTCCTCGACGGCGCGTGGGGTCGGATGGTGCTCGAGCAGGCCGCGCAGGTCGGTGGCGAGCAGTGCGGGCCGCTGGTGTGCCGGGGCGAGGACGGCGTCGCGTGCGGACGTGACGCCGGTGAGCACGAGCAGCCCGGGGATGCCGGCGGCGCGGGCGCCCTCGAGGTCGGTGTCGAGCCGGTCCCCCACGGCGATCGGGGCGCGGGCACCGACCCGTGCCGCGGCCTGGTGGAAGATCTCGGGCAGGGGTTTGCCCGAGGCGATCGGCTCGACCCCGGTCGCCTCGACGACGGCCCGGACGAGGGCACCGTTCCCCGGGGCGATGCCCCGGTCCCGGGGGATCGAGGTGTCGAGGTTCGTGGCGACGTGGCGGGCGCCCGCGGCGATGGCGTAGGACGCCTCCGCCAGGTCGCGCCAGCTCACGTCCGGGGCAAATCCCTGGACGACGGCCGCGGGGGCGTCGTCGGCGCTGTCGACGATCCGGAAGCCCGCCTGCTCGAGTGCCGTGCGCAGCCCCGGTCCGCCGACGGGCAGCACCGGTGCACCCGCCTCGAGGAGGTCCCGGAGCAGGAGCGCGACGGACTGGGCGGAGGTGACGATCTGCTCCGGGTCACAGGGCACGTCGAAGCCGCGGATCTGTGCGGCGATCTCCTCCGGCTCCCGGGAGGAGTTGTTCGTCACGTACAGCGGACGCAGCCCGCGGCTCGCCGTGTGCCGGATCGTTTCCACGGCGTGGGCGACCGGCTCGGGGCCGAGGTAGACGACCCCGTCGAGGTCGTAGAGGGCGACGTCGAAGACGTCGACCGGTGGCCTCGACGGGATGAGCGTGGCGGTCACGGACGGTCCTCCGGGGCGATGTCGGTGAAGAGGTCGAGCTGCCCCTGCTCCGCGTCGGACGGAGCGGGACGCTCGACGCCACGGGACGGCGGCTCGGACGGTGGCTCCGGGTCGGGCGCCGTCTCGGGCTCGGAGGCAGGCGTCGAGCCCGCCTCCCGCTCAGGGACCGGGGTCGGCTCGGGCACGGGGGCCGAGGTGGTCTGCGAGCCGGGCTCCGGCGAGGAGGCCGGCGTCGGGTCCTCCTCTCGCCCTTCGGGCGGCGTGAGGTCCGCCTCCGGCTCGGGTCGAGGGGACGGGGCGGGCTCCGACCTCGTCGCCTGCGCGGTCTCCCGCTCGGTCTCCCCCTCGGCTGGGAGGTCCTCCGGCACGTCGGCGTCGGCCTCCGTCGGCGAGCCGACGGCCGTCGCGGCCGGTGCGTCCTTCGCGGCGGGGACGTCGGCCGGTTCCTCGACATCGTCGTCGAGCAGGTCGACGACGACGAGGTCGGGCTCCGGCTCGTACACCCCCGCCTCCTGCCGCGCCGCGGCGGCCTCGTCGTCCCGGCCGAGCGCCTCGAGCCGGTCGGCGAGCACCTCGAGCAGCCGGCTGCGCGGCTCGCCCCTGCGGACGGACGGCAACAGCTTCTCCACGACGAGCAGCGCAGCCTCGTGCTCCCCGAGGTCGGCGCGGGCGCCGCTCTCGACCAGGGTCAGCTCGACGGTCTCGGCGACCGACAGCTCACGCTGCTTCGCCGCCGCGACCACGGCCAGCGCACGTTCGGGGCGTCCGAGACCACGCTCGGCGTCCGCCTCGATCGCGGGGTGGACGTCCTGGCCGCTGAGCCGGCGGACCGTGCGCACCTCGCGCAGCGCCTCGGCGTACCGTCCGGTGGCGTAGGCGGTGAGCGCGACGGCCTCCCGGGCGACGTCCACCCGGCCGGCCCGTCTCGCGGCGGCCCGCGCGTGGGCGTAGGCGAGCTCCGGGTCGACATCGACGAGGCGGCCGGCCATGACGAGGTGCTGGGCCACGCGGTCGGCGTTGTCCTTGGTCAGCGTGCGCAGCCGGGCCCGTGTCGCGCGGTCGAGCAGCTGCGGCGTGACGTCCTCGTCCACCGGTGGGTCCTGTGGCCGATCGCTGTCCCGTCGCCGCGGACCGGACACCGGCCCTGCCGGGCGGCCTGCGCGCGGGAAGCGGCCCTCGGGCGCAGGCCCGCTGTCTCGCCGTGCCCCCCGGGCCGCGGGACGGCCCGACCTACGCGCGGACCCTCCACGCTCCGCAGACCGGTAGCCACCCACCCGTCCGTCGCCGGGCTGCCGCCGCGCCTCAGCCTGCTCGTCGGTCCGTCCGAGACGCGCAGACTCGTCCGGACGTCCGTGGCGGGAAGACTCCTCTCCGGACCGGCGACGTTGCCCTCCCTGGTACGCACGGGAACCGTCCGCACGTCCGCCACTGACACGACCATCGCGTCGGGCCGGGCCTGCGTCGCGTCGGGCCGGGCCCGCGTCGCGGCGGGCCGGGCCCGCGTCGCGGCGACGCCCGACCCCGCGACCGTCGCCCGCCGAGGGCCGGGCTCCGCCGGTACGGCGGGGGCTGTCACCAGATCGCCGGGCGTCACCCGATCGGCGGGGCCCGTCGCCGGTCCGCCGTGGGCCCCCACCGCTCCGGCCGGGGGTGTCCCGGCCGCCGGCTACGGCGCCACGCCGTCCGGGGGACCGAGGAGCTCCGCTGCGGGATGCGCCGGCGCCCTCAGGGCGGCCGCTCTTCGGACCGCTCCCGTCTCCGGCAAGCGGTCGTTCCGGCCCGCGCCCGGCGCCGTCGTCCCCGGGTGTGCCGGACCGGTCCCTGCCGCGTTCGGCCCCTGTTCCGTGGTCGTTCATCGCTCAACCTTCCTGGCACACCCGCTGGAAACGCGTGTGGGCCGCAACACGGGGTTGCGGCCCACACGGTAATGGGTGTTCGGCGGTGTCCTACTCTCCCACGTGGTCTCCCACGCAGTACCATCGGCGCTGAGGGGCTTAGCTTCCGGGTTCGGAATGGGACCGGGCGTTTCCCGCCTCGCTATGGCCGCCGTAACGCTATGGAGATATTCCATCCCTGTGGCCCGCGCACCCCCCGGGCGTGGGGGGTGGGGTGGGTGGCTCCAGAACCGTACAGTGGACGCGCACACACAATGGATCTCTGCTGGTCTGTGTGTTGTGGTGAAGTTGTTGGCCAATTAGTACCGGTCAGCTCCACGAGTTGCCTCGCTTCCACATCCGGCCTATCAACCCAGTGTTCTGCTGGGGGCCTTCCCACCCCGAGGGGTGGTGGAAACCTCATCTTGAAGCAGGCTTCCCGCTTAGATGCTTTCAGCGGTTATCCCTTCCGAACGTAGCCAACCAGCCGTGCTCCTGGCGGAACAACTGGCACACCAGAGGTTCGTCCGTCCCGGTCCTCTCGTACTAGGG